>CAZISY010000032.1:26320-38747 GCA_964542025.1 uncultured Verrucomicrobiota bacterium | reverse complement strand
GGGGCCAGTCGAAGACTGGAACGACGCATGCATCGGCGAATGCAGGGAAAAGATTCCTTTCAACCCTTCACGGGTTGGATGTCATGAAATGACCGAGCACAGCGAGAAAGAAAAACCGTAGGTTTGTGTGTTAAAATTACCGTCGAACTACATGGCGTGCCTATAACATGCTCATATGGATATGAGTAACCTTGAAATTCACAAAATGTTCTAAAAAGTTCTTTCACCGGAAAGGTTACCGCGATACGCTGACATTCTGTCCGTCAAAGCCGTTTATATTGCTCGATAGGTTGGTAGCCGAAGAGAAAAGATGAAACGCCAAAAGATTCCATCTATGACGCAGAAGAAGCTGTATCAGGAGGCTGCTTCCTGCTGTGCCTTCTGCAATGAGTTCAACGTGGCAACTCTTGAAATCCATCACATTGATGAGGATCCGAGCAACAACGATCTTCTCAATCTGTTACTGGTCTGTTCTTCCTGTCACTCAAAGATAACCCATGGTGAGATCTCGGCGGCGGATGTGCAGATGCAGAAATACATCGTTCAGTTCCAGGGAAAGACAAACGCTTTCCACAACAAGGGGGTGTCCCAACAAACGGTAACGGTTGCAAACACACAGAACACGGGCGTGATTGCCAATGTCGTGAATATTAGGGGTAAGCGGATGCCAAAAATCAGTCATCCGTCTGATTCAATAGGGGCTGACACGATCAAAAAAAGCTATATTGATTATCTCTGTGGACGATACTTTGATTATCGAAAGGCGGATTCCAGTTTTGGTGCATTTGGGCACGCAAAGCATTTCCACCCGAGCGAACTCCACAAAACGATACAGTCTAAATTCAAAGCCAAGACTTTTTCGTTCATGTGGCTCGTTTTGATGAACTCGTCGAATACATACACGGTCGAATTGATCAGACTATTCTTGGCAAAAGGAATAAAAGTAGAGGTATTCCTAACTACGACTCCTTTGATGCTTATCGGCGGGAGCAACTAGGAGAAGCCTGATCGGTTCGGTGATCGCCTAATTCCATCTCAGAAAAACAAACCCCTCCAACTTATTGCTAATGAGTGGGTTGCTTTTGTTTTGCATCTCGTCAGCAGCATTATCCGGCATGTTAACGACTGTGGTGTCTATGTCATGCTGTCCCCCGGCTCTTGCGCTGCGCTTTTCTTTCGGGGTTGTGTGCTTTATGTGTGCTTTTGGAGGGTAAGCTTGTGTGTATTTTGGGGTATTCAAGGATACCCGTGAAAACAGCAATCATGCAAAAAAACCAATGAACACGGGCTTTTTCGAGTGTTTTGGGAAGGCGGAAAATGGTGGGCGATACAAGGCTCGAACTTGTGACCTCATGCATGTCAAGCATGCGCTCTAACCAACTGAGCTAATCGCCCGCCTTTTCAAAAGAGGATCGGAATATAAAGGCATCCCCGGATGCTGTCAAACGTTAGAATCGGAAAAGTTCACGCCGGCTCGTGCGCGGGCCGACAAAAACATTGTCAGCCGCAAAAAGGCCGCTAGTATGGGGCCTCATTTTATCCATTTAATCAGGTATGGAGACGAGCCGGATGAAACACGAAAAACAACTCATGCTGGGTGATGAGGCGATTGCTCAGGGAGCGCTGGATGCAGGTATTTTGGGCGTGTACGCCTACCCGGGTACGCCTTCCACGGAAATTATGGAGTACGTTCAGCATTCCGCGGAGGCGGCCGCGCGCGGGGTTCACCGTGAATGGAGTTCCAACGAAAAAACAGCGATGGAAGAAGCGCTGGGCATGTCGTATGCGG
This sequence comes from uncultured Verrucomicrobiota bacterium, assembly GCA_964542025.1. Lineage (GTDB taxonomy): Bacteria > Verrucomicrobiota > Kiritimatiellia > RZYC01 > RZYC01 > JAQVYB01. Next base: position 36,958 of record CAZISY010000032.1, on the reverse strand, counting down.
GTCGGCGGGTGATCGTCTGCATGAAGCATGTGGGGTTGAACGTGGCGGCGGATCCGTTTGTGAATGCGGCGGTGACTGGTACGCAGGGAGGGCTCGTGGTGGTGGTGGCGGATGACCCGTCGATGTATTCGAGCCAGAACGAACAGGATTCCCGGTACTATGCGGATTTTGCGGGTATCCCGTTTTTTGAGCCGCGCAATCAGCAGGAAGCCTATGATTTGATGGGGTACATGCTGGATCTTTCCGAGCAGTACCGGCTTCCGGTTCTGATGCGCGTTACGACGCGGCTGGCGCATTCCAGGGCGGACGTGGTGCGCGGTTCGGTGCGAAAGGGGAATCCGTTGAATCCGCCGAAGGATCACCGGCAGTTCACGCTGCTCCCGGCCAATGCCCGGCGCAACTTTGAGGCGCTGACCAAAAAACAGCCCGTGCTGCTGGCGCAGTCGGAATCCTCCTTGTTCAATACGCTGGATCAGCGCGGGGATGCCTCGGTGGGTATTGTGGCAACCGGCCTGGCGGGAAATTATCTGGATGAAGCGTTTGCGGGGCGGCATCCTGCGGTTTATATCCGGCATTATCCGGCGCCTGTCGCGCTCCTGAAGTCGCTGTATGATTCGTGTGAGAGCCTGTTGATCCTGGAAGAAGGCGCGCCCTATTTGGAACGGCAGCTGATGGGATTGCTCGGCACCGGAAAACCGATTCACGGACGCTGTGACGGGACCCTGCCGCGTACCGGAGAATTGACGCCGGATCTGGTGATGGCCGCCCTGCGGAATGAAAAGCCGGCCGTTCCGGCGCTGTCGCCGCATGTGCAGCCGCGGCCCCCGCAACTCTGCAAGGGCTGTCCGCACATTGATACGTATCTCTTTTTGAATGACGCGCTGGCCTCGTACGAGGGGGCGCGGGTATTTGCGGATATCGGCTGCTATACGCTGGGCGCGCTGCCGCCCTTTGAGTCCATTCACACCTGTGTGGATATGGGCGCCTCAATCACCATGGCCAAAGGCGCTGCGGATGCCGGACTGCGGCCGGCGCTGGCTGTGATCGGGGATTCCACCTTCACGCATTCCGGCATGACGGGCCTGCTGGATGCCGTGTATGAAAATACGCCCATAACCGTACTGATTCTGGATAACGACACCACGGCCATGACGGGACAGCAATCGTCCATGGCTACGGGACGCCTGGAGCAGATTTGCCGCGGACTGGGCGTGGCGGAGGAGCATGTGCGGGTGGTGATTCCGCTTAAGAAGAATCACGAGGAAAACGCGGCGGTTCTGAAGGCGGAAATCGACTACCCGGGCGTGTCCGTCATTATCAGCCGGCGGCCCTGCATCCAATTGAAACGGAGAATGTGAAATGAAGTGTGATATCGTGTTGGCTGGAGTGGGCGGGCAGGGAATTCTGTCGATCGCCGCCGTACTTGGGCGGGCGGCCCTGGCGCAGGGACTTCACATCAAGCAGGCGGAAGTGCATGGCATGGCGCAGCGCGGAGGGGCGGTGCAATCGCACTTTCGCATGGCGGATGAATCGATTGCTTCGGACGTTATTCCGCTGGGAAAGGCAGACCTGATTCTTTCCATGGAGCCGATGGAGGCGCTTCGCTATCTGCCTTGGCTCAGGCAGGAGGGGTGGGTGGTCGCCAATAATCGTCCCGTGGAGAATATTGCCGCCTATCCGGATATGACGTCTCTGCTCGGAACGTTGAAGACGGTGCAGAACCATATTCTGTTTGATGGCGAGGCCATTGCGTCTGAACATGGTTCTGCCCGCGCGCTGAATATGGCCATGCTGGGCGCGGCATCTCCGTTTGTTTTTCTGTCGCAGGACGTACTGGAGCAGTCCATCCGCGAACAGTTTGCGCACAAAGACGCAGCGCTGGTGGATACGAATCTGAACGTATTTCGGGCGGCGCGCGCGGTGGCCCTGCAAAATATGCCACAAACCGCTTGATTTTGAAAAAGACGGAGGGTAATACCGATAGCGCTTTTACGAAACATCAGATGGATGCGTAGCTCAGTTGGCAGAGCAGCGGACTCTTAATCCGCGGGTCGTGGGTTCGATCCCCTCCGCATCTACCACTCTAAAGCCCCTCGAAAGAGGGGCTTTTTTATTGGTGTTTTTGCCGGTTGTTCCCTTTTTGGCGGTCTCGTACTGTCTCAACCCGTACTCAAAAAAAGCTGCCACCCGATTTTTCCAATCGTTGGAAGATTTTGAAGGCGTTTTTCCAATCGTTGGAAAGTGCCCTGAGGGCACCGGAATGATTCACCGCAAAGAACGCACGGATCGCATAGAAAGGATGGGGCGAACCGTCTCGCGGAGCAGAGAACGCGGAGAAAACCGAACCGCGTATGTACGCCACTGACCGAAATTCCAAAGTACAGCCGGCGCTGCGATCCGGTCGTAGGTAGGGCCGCGCTCTCCGAGCGCAGCCCCTTTGCAGTGTGCAAGCAGTACCGGCCTCTTCATGCGTGAGTTTTGTTCGCGTGGAGGGCGGCGGGCCTCCGCCGCCTGGAGTTTGGAAACTTACACCTCACCCGGGACCGCCGAACGTCTGGTCGGCATGCGCTCATCCCATGCGCCAATGTCAAACTCAACGGATCAAAATCTACTCAGCACATTCCGTGATAAACCGCTCCCTCATATTCGATTCGTGGTTTCCTTGGTATGAACAGAAAGTATCAGAGAGAAGAGAACTGCAACGCGTAATATTAAAATATAGGATGACCCCATGGCTTACCAGGGTTTGGAAAATTTCACCCCATGCTTCCAACGTCTGGAAGAAAACGATAGAAACATCCCAGTCTTTGGAAAAAATACGGGGTTGCCATTTATTTACATGAAGTCGGAACGTCAAACACGTCAGTATCGAATTCTTTCGATGGTTGAAGCCGCGCGTTCCAGCCGTGACCCGATCGAAGGAGAATGTCGGGTGTCAACCCAAAGCTTTCAGTATTCAGCCAGCGTCTCCGCCCACGCGGATAAATTTACCCGTGAAGCCCAGGAGCGCGATCCCGCGCTCAAACACGCCGGAGCCGTCATTCCCCGAGCCTCACACACTACAATCCCTGAAAGAGCAAGCCGCGCAGCCGCATTTAGGGGTAACAATCCAAAGGAGAAATACAATGCCAGATCAGACCCCCCAACCGACCATTCCGAAGTTCAGAGCGCGCAGCGTAACCGAATGGCGTCCATTGACGATATCTGATGCTGGTGACGAGACTCAGGCGCAGGAAGCAAAGAGCAACAAGGAGGAACTGCACAATGTGTTACTGAGCTCATTGCGGATGCAGAACCTTGTTGTGCTGGCTGGTTGCGGTTGCTCGTTTTCGGCAAACGGCCCTTCGATGACTGACCTCTGGAATGCCGCAGTCGGTGCAGAACCGTCCGAAGTTGCGAAAGAAGTCGCGAAGCGAGTGGGCCAGGATATCAACAATAAAAATATTGAAGCATTTCTGTCCAGAATCGACGCGTTTCTCTCAATAAACCCGGAGGATGCTGCGGTTGTTACGTTTCTGGATACGAGCAAAAAAGTGATTCTCGGGAAGTGTTCGGAGTTTTTGCAAACGGATAGGTTGGACGCCCATAAGATGTTTCTACACCGTCTATCACGCCGCCGGGCGCGAGATCAGCGACTGAAGGTGTTTACTACCAACTACGACCTCTGCTTTGAACGCGCCGCTGCGGAACTGGGTGGCGTTGCGCTGGACGGGTTTTCTTTTGCCGCGCCGCGCCGTTATGATCCACGCTTCTTCAGCTATGACATCATCCGTCGCCCGCGCAGCGGCGATGAACTTGGCCAATATCTCGAAGGCGTTTTTCTTCTCTACAAACTCCACGGCTCGGTGAACTGGGCGCGAATGACAGATGGTACGATCATTGAAAAGACCGATCCAGATCCTCAGGAAGCATGCCTGATCTATCCGGCAACGGGGAAGTATCAGCAGAGCTTCACGCAGCCACACCTGGAGTCCATGTCGCAGTATCTTGCTGCTGTGCGAGAACCAAACACCTGTGTGCTGGTCGTCGGGTTTGGCTTCAATGACAATCATCTGACCGAGCCCTTGCTTTCCGCCGCCCGATCCAATCCGCATTTGCGAATCATCATCGTCGACCCAGAGGCCGAAAACAAGGTGGCTAGCGAAAATAATTACTGGAAGGGGGTCGCTGATCTTGGAATGCAAGGAGAAGACATTTTGTTTATTACTGCCAACTTCCGTGAATTCGCACAGATGATTCCTGACCTGAAGACATTACCGCCAGCGGATATATTGATGAAGGCCATCCAGGGCGTGACGAGGGAGCGATGAACGCGAAATCCATAGACAAGGAGTTTCCGCAGGGATTGTTACGTCCTGAGTTGTTTCTAGGGGTAGCGGCCTCGGTCACGGCACGAACGGTGGGAGTCAATCTTAGCGAGGCGGGTAGGGTAAGTGGGTCTCACTTTGCCGGCGGCCGTTATGGACGTGGAGAGGTGGGCGAGTTCGTGCTGATCGAAGGGCAACAGAGCTTGCTCCTTGGTCGTATCTCCGAGATTCGCCTCAGCGAACCCGAACGACGGGCCATAACGCGCAGTTCTGGCAGCGACAGCCAACTTGATGCCCTTGGAAGCATTCAGCTTTTGGGTTGTGTGGCCATGGATGACCTGCGGGTTACGGCGGGTGTGGATGCCTACCCGCGTCTCGGTGACCGGATTTACGCAGCGCCACATCGGTTTATTGCCCTGCTGCCACGGCTGATGGAACCCGATGAAGCCGATGCTGTGAGCGTGATGCTGAACCTTGGCGCGATTGACGTTGCGCACGAAAGCACGGTATGCATTAAGCCAGAGCGTCTGTTTGGGCGTCATTGCGCCATACTTGGCGCAACAGGTGGCGGCAAGAGCTGGACCACGGCTCGGATCATCGAGGAGTGTATCAAACACAAAGCGAAGCTGATCCTTATTGATGCTACTGGCGAGTATCGCGACTTTACTGGTGATTTTGTTGTGCACTGCCATCTAGGTGAACCGGTTCACAAGGCGACCTGCTCGCTAGCTTCGTCACTTCCACCGACAAGCTTTCTGGAATCAGACTTCGTGGCCCTCTTCGAGCCCGCGGGTAAAGTGCAGGGTCCGAAACTACGGGCAGCGATGAGGAGTCTCAGACTGGCGCGGATACAACCCGATCTTGCAGTCAATGGATGCGTGCGAAAACACGAGCAACTGAAAAGACCTATAACTGATACCGAGCTAAGCGCAGAAGTTTCTGCCTTGCTTGACGATCCTCGACAACCATTTGATGTATCGAAGCTGGTGCACCAGATTGAGCAAGAGTGTGTTTGGCCCAATGGCGGAACACAGAAAGCACCAGATTTGACGAGATGGGGTTTACCAGACGAAGGTAGTTACGCCAATTGCCTTTCATTGTTTACACGTATCAACGGCGTCCTGACGTCTCCGGCATTCAGATGTGTATTTCAATGTGATAACGCACACTCCTTGACCTCAAAAATTGACGATTTGATCGCAGGGGGCAACAGACTGTTGCGAATAGATCTTAGCGGCATAGCCTATGAATACCATGCCCGCGAGATCATCGCTAATGTCATTGGTCGCTATCTTCTGACAAAAGCCCGAGACGGAGCCTTCCGGCAAAGCCCAACCGTGGTCATGGTTGATGAGGCACATAACTTTCTTGGCCGCCATATCGGGGCCGAAGATTACGCAGCCAAACTTGATGCCTTCGAACTGGTCGCGAAGGAGGGCCGAAAGTACGGCCTGAGCATCTGTCTGGCCAGTCAGCGCCCTCGTGACATCACGGAGGGCGTCTTGAGCCAGATGGGCACCATGATCGTCCATCGATTGACGAACGATCAGGATCGCGAAGTCGTGGAGCGTGCCTGCGGCGAGATTGATCGCGCGTCGTCGGCATTCCTCCCCAACCTGCGGCCAGGCGAGGCCGCCATCATCGGCACCGACTTCCCGATTCCACTGACGATCCAGATTCACAAACCCTCTACCAGACCAAGGTCAGACGGTCCGAAGTTTCAAGAATATTGGGCAATTGCACCACCCCCAACGGAGGCCTGAGAAAGAGCCGAAACATCTAACATCCAAGAAAGTCCAAGGCCGCAATTTGCACTTCAAAACGAATTTTAGGAGGAGTTGAACGGATGGAACCAACCCGGTCGCTGAATCGGCAGAGCATCCGGATGAAGGGGTGGGATTACACCTCTGCCGGCTGTTATTTTGTGACCATCAACACGCATGCAAGCCTTGCGCGGTTCGGTACGATTGTGAACGGACGGATGGTGTTGAATGAGGCGGGGCGGATTGCCGAGGAAGAGTGGGAAAAATGCGCGGGTCTTCGCAAAGGGATTGAATTAGACGAATTTGTTATCATGCCGAATCATATGCACGGAATCGTGTGGCTGCCGGGGCTTGAGACCGCAAGCTCGCCCAAGCCGCAGTTCGGGAAGCCGGTGGTCGGCGCATTGGGCACGTTGGTCGGCGCGTATAAGGCGGCGGTGACGCGCGAAATCCGTCGCAGAGAATTGATCCATCGTAGCGGCTTGATGCATCAAGCCGGTTCACCACAAGCCTGCCCGACGTGGCATCGCAATTATTGGGATGTGATTGTTCGGGATGAGAAGGCACTGGCAAACATCCGCCATTATATCCGGCATAATCCTCGGAATTATGATGTGGTGATGCATGTTGGAGAGCCGCAATGGGCCGGGAATCAGCAGCTCATGGACAGGCCCAAAACAGGATTTCTTGCCTCGCGAGGTGCGAACGTGCTGCATGGACATTTACCGTTGAAGCCGGGAGACACGATTATCAGCGGCTTTCTTTCGCCGATGGAGCGAGCGGTGTTTCAGGCCGGTCTGGAGCATAAAAGACCGCTCATCTGGGTGAAGCCCTGGGGCTTGGAGGAAAACACCTGCCCAGCGACTGTCCGTCGCGCCATCGATGAAGGCCGCCTGCTCATTCTTTCGCCTTTTGCTGACAGCGTGGATGCCCCCAGCGTCCGACGTGCGGCCTGGTGTAATCAATATGTCATGGCACATTGCGACCGCATGGTGGTCGGGCATCTTAATCCCGGCGGAATGCTCGAGTGCATTTTGTCCGAAGCAGCCCCTGAAATGGAGATCGTTTATTTATGACCAAACAAAATCAAAACCAGCCGGCGTCCGGGTCCGAGATCATTCTGTATCAGACCGAGGATGGGCGGAACCGGATTGAGGTCCGGCTTGAAAATGAGACCGTCTGGCTGACACAACAACTTATGGCGGAGTTGTTTCAGACGACAGTTCCAAACATAAGCATGCACATTCGCAATATATACGAGGATGGAGAGTTGGCGCCGGAAGCAACTCTTCAGGAATTCTTAACGGTTCGACGGGAAGGCAATCGAGACGTTCAGAGGCAACTCGAACATTACAATCTGGATATGATCATTTCGGTCGGCTACCGCGTGAAGAGCGCCGTAGCCACCCGCTTCCGCATCTGGGCTACTCAGCGGCTTCGGGAATATATCGTCAAGGGGTTCACCCTGGATGACGAGCGTCTGAAGAATCCTGATCAGCCCTTTGACTATTTCGAGGAGTTGACCCGCCGTATTCAGGACATCCGCACTTCCGAACGGCGCTTCTACCAGAAGATCACCGATATCTATGCCACCAGCATTGACTACGATCCGACGCTCCCGCTCAGCATCGACTTCTTCAAGACCGTGCAGAACAAGATGCATTGGGCGATCACCGGTCAGACGGCGGCGGAGATTATTCACCGGCGTGCCGATGCTTCGCAGTCCAACATGGGCATGACCAACTGGCGGGGTGCCAAGGTGCGCAAGGAAGACGTGGTTATTGCCAAGAACTATCTCGACGAAGCGGAACTTCGCGCGTTGAACAACCTCGTTGAGCAATACCTCGTTTACGCCGAAGGCCAGGCCATGCGTCGTATCCCCATGCACATGACCGACTGGGTCAAGAAGCTGGATGGATTTTTGAATCTGAACGAGCGGGACATTCTCACCCACGCCGGCACCGTCTCGCACGAGATGGCACGCGAACATGCAGAAACCGAGTATGATAAGTTCCATGCCCAACGCATTGCGGAGTCAAAGACGGCTTTGTCGGATTTCGACAAGACGGTGAAGCAGCTGACCCCATCTACAAAGGGTGCAGGGAAATAATCACTGTCCGGGATTTGGGGTGCGGATATGTTCCGGCGTTGATCCGTCGAGGCAGAAGGTGATGATGCCGGGGGTGGGGGTGAAGGCGAGTGCGTGGGATGGGATGCTGGTGCAGACGTCTGTCCAGGTGGCCAGCAGGTGTTCTATGGATTCCTTGAAATAGAATGGAGCTACCGGGGCATTCGTGTCAGTTCTGTATAATGTGATCAAGGCGAAATCTCGGGGTTTGCATATGTCCGGGGACAACGCCGAACAGACGTTCGGTGGTCCCGGGATGGGTCGCTCTTTTCCTGTTGAGTTCTTTATTCGTTGCTCTCCCATTCATTGAAGAAGCAGGGATTCGGTGTCATAGACATTGTACATATGCGGAATCGGGCGCCCAGTTCCGCGCCCACCGCGCCTCCGCGTGAACCCTCTCCTCCTCGGGATTCGCTTGAATAATTGTGGACGCATGGAAATGCGGAAAATCGTTCGGCGGTCGGTTGGGTGCCGGTTTCCAAGCACGAGGCGGCGGAGGCCCGCCGCCTTCCATTTTCAGCTTTTATCGCTTCTTAATCTGTGGCCATCTGCGAAATCTGTGCTTACGGCCGGTTCGCAGTGCCGGCTGTACTTTCTTCCAGCGTCCTCCTCATTTCCCGGCATTCCTGCTTTACGCTTTTAGGTACAAGGGCCAGGGCTGTGAAAATTAAGCCGGGGACAATGAGAAGATCGTCCAGCTGCCCCAGAATGGGTATTCCGTCCGGAATCAGGTCGATTGGGGAAAGGAAGTAGGCGATTGCGGCAATCAGCAGCCACCGTGAGAGCCGGGGCGTTTTCGGATGGGTGATCAGCGTCCGGTAGTAGGCGATTTCACGCTGGATTTTGCTGAATACTTTTTTCATGCTGCGGCGGTCTTTCGTTGTCGAACGCTCCTCCTGTTCGGAAGATCAGTAGCAGGAATGGATGGCCGAAGGCAAGGCTGCATCGGCCGGTTGATTCCCGTCAGGCCGGAGGACTGGTTTCTGTTTTATCTTTTCATCGAGGCGGCATCCATTTAGCATCTCCGCATGATCAATACGCGGGAGGAACCACATGAAGCGGACCAAAATTGTATGCACCATAGGCCCGGCATCCAACACGGAGCCCATGATTGAAAAACTGATTCGGGCCGGCATGAACGTGGCGCGCCTGAATTTTTCGCACGGCACCCACGAGGAACATGGAGAGGTGATCCGCATCATCCGGTCGGTGGCCGCACGCCTGCAGGAACCCGTCGCCATACTCCAGGACATTGCCGGACCCAAAATTCGTATTGGCGCGATTGCGGATGGGCCGATTACGCTGACGCCGGGGAGCCGTTTTGTTTTGACCGCGCGGGATGTGCCGGGCAATCAGGATGAGGTTTCCGTGAATTACCGGGAGATGCCTCGCTTTGTGCAGCCCGGAGACAGCCTGCTGCTGGCGGACGGCATGTTGGAGCTGACCGTGGAAAAAATCACGGGAGAGGACATCGAGTGTCGGGTGATCACGGGCGGGTCGCTGAATTCGCGCAAGGGCATCAATCTGCCGACGCGGAGTACAGGCATCCCCATTCTTACGGATAAGGATCGCGCGGATTTGCAGTTCGGATTGGACAACGGCGTGGATTATATTGCGCTTTCGTTTGTGCGTACGGCGGATGATGTTCGTCTGGTCCGGGAAATTGTCCTCGGGCACGGCAGCGATACGCCGATCATCGCCAAGATTGAAAAGCCCGAGGCTCTCACGAATTTGGATGCCATTCTGAATGAAGTCGATGCCATCATGGTGGCGCGGGGCGATTTGGGCGTTGAACTGCCTTTTGAACGGGTTCCTCTCGCACAAAAGGATATTATTGCCCGGGCCAACCTGGCCTGCAAACCCGTAATCACGGCCACCCAGATGCTGGAGTCGATGGTGAGCAGTCCGCGGCCCACGCGCGCAGAAGTGAATGATGTGGCCAATGCCATCCTGGACGGGACGGACGCGGTCATGCTTTCGGAAGAAAGCGCGATGGGGCAGTATCCGGTTCAGGCCGTGGAAGCCATGACGCGCATTGCCAACGATGTGGAGCGGCAGTTCCCGTATAAAAGCTGGGCGCTTCGGCATGAGCCGGCGGCCGGCGGGGATGTTGAGCATTCCATTTCACATGCGGCCTGCGAAATGGCCGAAAGTCTGGACGTGGCGGCTATCGTGGCGACGACTACGACGGGATTGACGGCTCGGCATGTGGCCCGATTCCGTCCTTTGCGTCCGCTGCTGGCTCCGACGCCTGTGGAAAAAACGTATCGCCGTTTGGCGTTGGTGTGGGGGGTGATTCCCGTGCTGATGCCGTCGGCTGCCCAGACGGATCAGATGATTCGTCAGGCCTTCGAGCGGTTGGTGGAGCAGGGGTATCTCCAGATGGGGCAGCAGGTGATTGTGACGGCGGGCATACCGTGCAGTATTCCCGGCAAGACAA
>CAZISY010000032.1:0-26220 GCA_964542025.1 uncultured Verrucomicrobiota bacterium | reverse complement strand
GGGCAGCAGGTGATTGTGACGGCGGGCATACCGTGCAGTATTCCCGGCAAGACAAACTTTGTGGCCGTTCTGGAAGTGAAGCCCGGCACACAGGGCCCCGCCGGCGTATTGGTGCCGTAGTAGGCGCCCCGTTCAGCGCGGGTAGAGGCCGCTGTAACGGCTTCGCTGGCGCGGTTCGGACATCCAGGGCTCCACCTGTTCGCACCATTTTTTGTAATGAGCGGTTTCCTTGTGTTTGGCGACATCTTCGGGCGTGAGGTACGCCTCGTACAGCATGAAGCGGGTGGGATCCTCCGGGGACTGCAAAATATCAAAACGCCGATTGCCGGGTTCCCTGATGGATGCTTCGTGATTCAGGCGGCAGGCTTCAATGAAGTCTTTTACGAACTCGGGTTTGACATGAACGTGGACGAGGGTAACATGCATGGGCTTCCTCCTTTTTGCGGAGTATATACGGCATTCCAATGAATATTGAAGGTAAAAAAATTCTGATTACCGGCGCGGCCAAACGGGTCGGGCGGTTCATTGCCGAAGCGCTGGCCGCGCGGGGAGCGGAGCTGGCGATTCATTATCATACGTCCGAAGAGGAGGCTCATGCCCTGTGCCGTCTGCTGACGGAACGCGGAACGCGCGCGGTGGTTTTGCAGGCCGACCTGACTTCGGAGTCGGCCTGTGAAGGGCTGGTGCGGGAGGCCGTGAGTCGATTGGGCGGACTGGATGTGCTGGTGAATAATGCGGCCGTGTTCCTGGCGGATGATCTTGCTGGGTTGCGTCTGGAACGGGCGCAGCGGCAGATGATGATCAATTTCTGGGCGCCGATGATACTGTCGCGGACGTTCGCCGTATGCTGCGGGGCCGGGCAGATTATTAACATGCTGGATCAGCGGATAGCGCGGCATTATGAGGCGCAGTTATCTTACACGCTTTCCAAGAAGGCCCTTCATGCGGCCACGAATATGCTGGCGCTGGAATTGGCGCCCCGGTTTGCGGTAAATGCGGTGGCGCCGGGTCCAGTGCTTGCGCCGGATGCCGGTTGCACGGAACATGCGCGGGAGGCGGCCGGGTTTTCTCCGCTGCGAAAAAAGGGAACGGCAGAGGATGTGGCCGGGGCGGTTTGTTATCTGATTCAGGCCGACGGTATCACCGGGCAAACGCTTTATGTGGATGGCGGTCAGCATTTGCTTTAGCGGTCAGGGATCCACACAAGGAAATTCGCAATGGACATAATCCGAATCAATGATCTTACGCTGGATTGGCTGATCGGCGTGTATGCGCACGAACGGGCGAACAGGCAGCCGCTGGTGATCAATGTGGAACTTGAAGCGGACCTTTCGCCGGGGACGACCACGGATCGCATTGAGGACACGCTGAGCTATGAGGATATCTATAAAAAAATCTGCGCGTTGGCGGAACACAGTGACTATTATCTGATTGAAGCACTGGCCGAGGCGATAGCCGGTCTGTGTCTGGCCGATTCACGTGTAATGATGGCGCGGGTTAAGGTGGACAAACCCGGAATTTTTTCCCACGTCCGCAGTGCCGGGGTTGAAGTGGTACGGCACCGGGCATGAAAGAATCGCTGGTTTTTTGCGTTTTGGATCAGTCCAAATGCCGGATTTGTCCGGTGGAATCGTAGAAGCGCACTTCCGGCACGAGTTCGATGCTGAATTTCTTTTTCACGGCCTCGAACATTTGGCAGGTCAGGGCGAAGACGTCCTCCGCGGTGCATTCGGGCGTGGCCTTGACAATCATGTTGGCGTGTTTTGGAAATACTTCGGCACCGCCGACTTTCATTTTTTTCGCTCCGGCCTGTTCCAGCAGATAGCCGGCCGCCTGTTTCTTATCGGATGGGGTGGGCGCGGAGATGTTTTTAAAAACGCTTCCGGCGCAGGGCAGCGTATGCCAATCAGGATGTTTCTCGCGGCGGAGCGCCAGAATCCGTTTGCGTTCGGCCAGCAGTTTTTTGGAGTCGCCTTCCTTCAGGGCGAGGAACGCGCTGAGGGCGACTTCGCGGCTGCCCTGCAGGCGGGAAAAGCGGTAATCAAATTTCATGTCGGCGTTCTGCACTTCGCGGATGGTGCATTGCTGCGTGAAAATGCGGACGGAGTTGATGACGTCGGCAATCTGGCAGCCAAAGGCCCCGGAGTTGCCGGATATGGCGCCGCCCACGGTGCCTGGGATGCCGTTGGCGAATTCCAGGCCGGCGAGACCTTTTTCAGCGGCGAAGAGAGCGAGTGTATCGGTGGGGCAGCAGGCGGGAACGACGAGGTAGTTGCCGTATTGTTTGATCTCACACGACTCGTTGTAGTAGCGGATGACGGTGGCTTCGAGGCCCTGGTCAAGAAAGACGGAGTTGGAGCCGCCGCCGAGGACCACGTGCCGCTCGCGGCGTTTATGGATTTCACGCATGACGCTGAGGAAGACTTCCTCGGTGGAGCATTGAATCAGCGCACGGCATTTGCCGCCCAGTTGGAAGGTGGTATACTCGCTGAGCTTGGCGTGATCGATAAACTGTTTGTCCGGTGTTTTCTCCATAGTGCATCTCCGCTGTCCCAGGGTTCAGCGCCCGGTCGGCCGGCATTTACCCTTTTGATAAAGCCAATGTGAGGGCCATTGAACCAGAATCGTCCGCCGGTGTCAACGTGTAGATCACCCATGAATCCCGGGTGGAGGAGGTCGGCGGATAAGCAAAGCCGGCAGAGGCCGGGGGCGGCTCTTTGGGGCGGAGCGCGTCCGGCAGAAAGTGACGGCAGGCGGTGGTTTGGATGAGCATGGCCGCATGGAGGGCGCGCAGGCCCGTATCCTCCAGGCGAAGGATGGTGATCAGGGCGGAGGCGGAGGCGTAGACGGTGAGGCAGACGATCATCATCGCCACCAGAATTTCCGGGAAAGTGAACCCGTTTCGGTCGGGCGCATCAGTTGGCGCTGGAGATGTCGGCATCTTCGCCGGTCCCTTCGGGCTCGCCATCGGCGCCGTAGCTGATGATTTCAAAGAGTTCGCCGTTGCGTCCGGGGATCAGATAGATGAAGTCGCGTCCCCAGGGATCTTTTGGGAGTTCGCGGGTGTCGAGGTAGCCGCCTTCGGGATAATGGGGAGGGATGGGGGAGGTGGCGGGCTTTTGAACCAGTGCCTGGAGGCCCTGCGACTGCGAGGGGAAGCGGCCCTGTTCGGTGTGATAGAGCTTCATGGCGGCCTGCAGTGTTTTGACCTGCATTTTTGCGGCTGTAACGCGCGCCTCACCCGGCTTGCGCAGCACATTCAGCCCGACGAATCCGGCCAGGATCGTGATGATGATCAGCACAACCAGAATTTCGATGAGTGTAAATCCGGCGCGTGCGAGTTGTTTTTTGTTTGGCAGCGTTTTCATTCCGTTGGTCTCCGAAGTTTCAGTGGCGGCATGGTAGGGCGCAGGGCGGGAGAATGCCAGTTTTCCTTGAGAAAAAATGGTCAAAACAGGAGGCCCTGCTGGGTTTCTGCGCCGAATTTTTGAAAGAGTGTGCGCAGTTTGTCTAGGTAGTAGGCGATGTTTTCATCGCGGTGATCGGGATTCCAGTCGGCCACGCAGCGGGCGGCGGCGTGTACGGCCACGTTTTTGCGGTCGCCGGTGACATAATAAGAAAGCTGGTCGCCCGAGCGGTAGGTGCGGCCGGAAGCCAGAGCCAATTCGTAGGCGGCGTTGCGTGCACGGCCTCCGGCCTGGATTTTTGCGGCGTAGGTGGATGGATCATTTTGGAGGACTTCCGTTTTGGCGAGCATGTCGATCGGCCACTGGCGCTGCAGGATGGCGTCCTCATAACGTTTTTGAAGGGCGGGAATTTCGCAGTCGCGCTGTTCGAGTTTGAGCTGGAGAAAATCCCGGATGTAGCGGCGTTGAAACTTTTCAAGGCCGCGTGATTTGAGGGCTGCTCCTTTGACGAGTATCTCGCCCTGTTCATCCAGCAGGGCGTAGTTTTTCATTTTATAGCTGAACATGGCTTTGTATTCGCCGTCAAATTCCACGTCGATGCCGGCGGGCAGGCGCGCGGTGAAGGCGTCGCGGAAGGTGCGCACGGCTTCCGGGGCGATGGACGGGGGGACGAAGTATACGCCGTCGGTGTCGATTTCGATGGGGCGTCCGCCGAGTTCTTCAATATGGCAAATCATGGCTTTGAGCAGTTCGCGTCCATTGGCGGTGATTCGTTCGGCGGCATCGAAGTCATTGAAATGGCCCTGGGCGAATCCGAGGTAGCCGTAAAAGGAGTTGATCAGGATTTTTAGGCAGCTCTGGCGGGCATTGAGGGTCAGACGGGTTTCGGAATCGGCGGCCTGTTTCATCTGGTCTTTGCAGGCGAGTCGGAGGGTGCGGAGGTGCCCGAGCAGGCGGAGAAAAACGCTGAGCGTGTCGGCGGCGGGGCCGATGCCGTCTTTCAGCATGAGAGCGGGATACAGGGAGCGTACGTCGCAGTGATGCACCTGGAGGGCCACGCCTTCGTAAAACATATCTGTGTAGCCGCCGGCGAAGGTGCGCGGGGGTTGAGGAAGGGGGATGGCTTGCCGCTGATGCATGTATTCGCGCAGCAGCAGGGCATCGATTTTGGTGGCGTTTCCGCGGACGCAGATATTTTGATAGGAGTAGGGCAGCATCTGGGCCTGGGCGAAGTAAACGGGCGAAAGAATGCCGGAGAGGGCGCGCGTTTCCAGAATGTCGTCATGGGCATAGCGCATGAGACGCGCGGGATCGTCATGGAACAGGCGGGCGATTTGCGCACCGTCAAGGTAAGTTCGATCCGGAGCGGCTACGCCGAAGTGCAGGGCGGCGTTTTTCAGACTGAAGCTTTCGAGGGAGCGGGACGTGATGTCGTAGAACTGGACGAGGAAATAGGTATCGATGATGTGCCGGCCGTGAATGTCGAAGCGGGTGTAGGATACAACGCGCTCGCCGATGCTGAAGCGGCTGGGACGGGCACGGGGGGTGGACCCGTCGCGTCCGATGGTGAGTTTGACCTTGTTTCGTTTGGCCCGTGCGGTGATGTAGGGCAGGTCGAAATTAAAAAAATTGTGGCCTTCAATGACGTCCGGATCCCGTTCGCGGATGAGCTGTACCATGGTTTCGAGCAGTTCTTTTTCTGAATACTGAGAGCCATCGAGAACCAGGGACCAGCCGGAGGTGTCGGCCAGAGCGATGGCGGTAATGCGGTCGGCTTCGCGGTCGGCATTGCAGAATTCGTAGCCGGGCTGCGTGTAGGTTTCGATATCGATTTGCATGCGGCGCAGCGCGGAGAAGGGCATCTCTTTGAACAGGGTTATCCCGCTGAGCATGAGGTATTGCTGGATCGGATCATTCAGGAAAAGCTGGTCGGTTCGGTGCGGGCTTTCTTTTATATGTTTCAAGGCGCGCTGGAGGCTTTTCCAGGTCGGGCAGAAGACCAGATGATTCAACGGATGAGTGCCGCTGAGCTTTTCTGTTTCCACGGATTCGGAGAAGCCGGCGAGGGCGTCCGGACTGGAGAGCCAGAAGAAGGGCCGAAAGGATTCGCGCTGGACCGTGGTTTGGTCGTCCTGCCGCGTGTAAATGAGGATTTCATCAGCGGGATCGCTTTCCCGCCATTCGAGGGCTGTGATATGGGATGCGGGGTTGCGACCAGTGAGCGGGGCGGTATCTTCGGAGAGGTGCTGCTGAATACTCTTCATGCGCGGCATGATACGCTGAAGCGGGAAAGATCGTCAATGGAATCTCCGAAAGGGGGAAAGAAGAATCAGCGGAGGAAGCGGCCGGCGCGGTTTCCGGTGAGTTGATCGTCTTCCAGGATGAGTTCCCCGTTGACGATAACGGCTTTGAATCCCGTGGCGGGGGCGTGGGGTTTTTCGTAGGTGGCGGCGTCGCGGACGGCGGGGGAAAAGACGGCCAGGTCGGCGCAGTATCCTTCTTTGACGAGCCCGCGTCCCGTCAGGTTGAACTGTTGGGCGGGAAGGGCGGTCATTTTGCGCACGGCCTCGGGCAGCGAAACGGTGACGCCATCCAGCGCGGCGCGCAGAAATTTGGCGAAGGTTCCGTAGGCGCGGGGATGGGGATGATCCTGGCTGAGCGGGCCGGTGGTGGCCCGCAGGGAGGCATCGCTTCCGATCATGACAAAGGGCAGTGCCAGAATACGCCACATGTTTTCTTCACTCATGCCGAAGAATATGCCTCCGGTTTTCAGTTCATCGCGTTCAATCAGGATGAGGGCCGCATCCACCGGGTGTACGCCCAGGGCGGCGGCGACTTCCGGGAGGGGGCAGCCTTTGAAGGCGAGCTGGTCGGGATGCCAGGTGGAACCGACATGAACAGTACTCCAATACTGTTCCGAGCGCATGGCCAGCGTTTCTGCGCGGATGCGGGCGCGCGCGGCGGGGTCGCGGAGGAGTTGGAGTTCGGCGGCGGGGCCGTCGGCAAAGACCCAGTCCGGGAGCAACACGTCGAGATCGGTGCAGGCGGCGGTGTAGGGATAACGGTCCGCCATGACGTGCAGTCCTTCGCGCCGCGCCGAAAGGATCAGGGCAATCGCCTGTTCAAGCAGGGGCCAGTTGGCGGCGCCGGATGTTTTCAGGTGTGAAATTTGAAGACGAACCTTGGCTTGGCGGGCGATGTCGATTGTTTCGGTAAGCGCCTCAATCAGCCGGTCGCCCTCGCTGCGCATGTGCGTGGCGTAGACGCCGCGATGTTCGGCGACGGTTCGGGCCAGCGCGAGGACTTCTTCCGGTTGGGCGTGTTTGCCTGGGGGGTAAAGCAGTCCGGTACTGAGTCCGCGGCTTCCCTGGCGGAGGCAGTTGCGCAGGCGCGCATTCATGGTGTCCAGCTCGGCGGCGCTGGATTTGCGCGGGGCATAGCCCATGACGCCTGCGCGCAGGGTGTTGTGGCCGGTCAGTGTGGCGATGTTGAGCGCGGGCCGGCATTCCGTCAGGAGTTGTTCGTACTCTTCGAGGGTGCTCCAGGAACGGGGGTAGGTCATGGATCGCCAATCGGAGGGCATTTTGTATTCGCCCATCAGCGGTGCGGCTGAGGCGCCGCATTGTCCTGTGATTTCCGTGGTGACGCCCTGATGGATTTTGCTGGCGGCGGAAGGCTCAATGAGAATGTAGGTGTCCGAGTGGGAATGGACGTCGATAAAGCCGGGGGCCACGAAGCAGCCGTGAACATCCAGCCGGCGCCGGGCTGGTTGATCCAGAAGAGGTGCGATGGCGGAAATAACGCCGTTGTGAATGCCGACATCTGCCCGGACGGCGGGTGCGCCGGTTCCGTCGAGGAGTTGGCCGCCGGAGAGGACAAGATCAAAGGGCGTCATGTCGGGATCTCGATTCAGCGTACAGTCAGAGGGGTTCTTTTACCGGATCGGGCTGGGGCTGGGGGTGGGGTTGTTTTTCCGTGGGCGCTGTTTCCGTCGGGGGCGGGTTTACGGCTGACGGCTGGGTATGGCCTCCGAGCATGGCCACGACTTCCTGCTGGACGTGCTCCAGTTCGGCCAGTTTCAGTTGAGGATCTTTAATGACAAAGGCTTCGCCGGTTTTTTTGTGCTCGTAGATGCGTATTAGTTCGTGGGCTTCATTTTTCTGCACGTCTTTTTCCACCAGGATGCGTCGTCGCTCCAGCATGACCGTGAGAATGTAGATGGTGTTGATGGAGGCGGAGTCCTCTTCTTCGATGAGTTTGCGGAGGAGGGATTCGGCGGTTTCGCGCTGGACGGCTTCCGGTTTGGGGGGCGGGGGCTTGTGATAGATGCTTCGCCAGTAGCTGACCAGTCCTTCTTTTTGTTCGCGTTTGATCCAGCAGGCGGTGCAGTGATCGTCACGCACATACCCTTCTTCCGAGAAGACCAGGCGGGAGCAGATGGTTTCGCCGTCATCAAAGAGTTTGTTGCAGTCGAGGCACTGATCGGAGCGTGACCGTATCTGCCATTCCTGGTTTTTCATGAGCGGTCATCCTGAAAGCTGCGGCTGATGAGCCCGAAATTTTCGGCCACATAGAGATAGCCGGAGACTACTGTAATGGCGGCCACGGCGTATCCGAGGCCCAGGGCGATCCAGTGGAAGACCGTGTCGTAGTTGGTCAGGAGTTGTGTGCCGGCGTTGTGGAGCAGATCATCGCGTATGGCCAGGCCCAGCAGGATGACGGAGATAGCCACAATCTGCCAGACGGTTTTGTGTTTGCCCCAGCGTCCGGCCGATATCAGCGTGCCTTTTCCGGCGCCGAGGAGGCGGAGGCCGGTTACCGTGAACTCACGGGCAATCACAATTACAACGATCCAGGCCGGAAGCAGTGGCTCGTTGGGATAAAAGGGAAGGCGGATTTCCACGAAACTGACCAGCGCCACGCAGGTCAGAATTTTATCCGCAAGCGGGTCCATCAATTTGCCAAAGGAGGAAACTCCGTACACGTTGCGCGCCAGGTAGCCATCCAAATAATCCGTCAGGGCGGCCAAAATAAAAAGCACCAGGGCCATGCTTTTTCCGAACGGTATGGGAGTGGCCAGCAGAACGAGCAGAAAAACCGAAGCGATAATGCGCGCAATTGTCAGTGTGTTTGGGATGTTCATGGCAGTCATCCCCCTATGGGGCATCCATATAGGGTTCAGGGGGCGGGTCGATCACCGCATCACTTTGATAGGTCGTATGCGCAGGCGCGGGGCGTTTCTCCTTCAGTACGGAAACACAGCTTCGTATGCCGATGACGGATCCGCCGATCAATACGGCCAGCACGAGGGCAACCCCGGTGGTCAGCAGTATTTTTTTCAGCGCTTTTTCTGAGACGCGCGAGGGAAGGCTTTTGGCGACCGAGACGATTTTCGTGACCTGCTGCTGCACCGCCTCCGTGATTTCCGATTTGGCATCGGAAGACGGTTTGGAGGTCTGCAGTACCTGAGCCGGATTTTTGGGGCGCAGTTTTTTGGAAAACTCTTTCAGGAGTTCATCGGTGTCCAGCCCGAGGAAATCGGAATAAAGTTTGATGAAGCCTTTGGCGTAGACCACGGCGCCAAGCGAGGGGAAATCATCAGACTCAATGGCCCTGATGTGTTTTTCCATCATGTGCGTGGCGGCGGACACTTGAGCGTGGGACAACCCTTTGGCTTCCCGCGCCGCCAGCATTCGCTGACCGATGGTTTCAGCCTCATGGCTGTTCTGCGTATTCTTCTTCTCCGGCGTCATTCGTTGGAATATCTCCATCCAGATCGATCAATATTTCCCGCGGGTCGGATCCGTTCGGCGGTCCCACAATACCGCGCTCCTCCAGCATATCCATAAGACGAGCGGCCCTTGTGTACCCTATTCGCAGGCGGCGTTGCAATGACGAAGTGGAGGCCCTGCGCGTTTGGCGCAGAATTTCAATGGATTGATCCAGCAGGTCATTGTCTTTCTCGTCATCCTGTTCCGGGAGGTCCGAGGGCGTGTTTTCAATTTTTTCGCGTATGGCTGATTCGTACTGCGGTTCGCCCTGGGTTTTCCAGAAATCCACGATTTCACGGATTTCACGGTCGGTGGTGAGGGTTCCCTGGGCGCGGACGAGTTTTCCGGTTCCGGGGGGCAGGAAAAGCATGTCGCCTTTGCCGAGAAGGGTGTCGGCGCCGTTGCCGTCCAAAATGGTGCGGCTATCCACTTTTTGCGCCACTTGGAAGGCAATACGCGCGGGGAAGTTGGCTTTGATGGTTCCTGTAATGACGTTGACCGATGGGCGCTGCGTGGCAATGACCATGTGAATACCCACGGCGCGGGACAACTGAGCCAGGCGGGCGATGGCGTTTTCCACATCGGCTTGAGCCACCATCATCAGGTCGGCCAATTCGTCAATGACGATGACAATATAGGGCAGACGGTCCGGATCTGTTTTCGGGGGCGGGGTCGCCGGCGCGTCCGTGACGCCAAGTTCGTTTTCGGGGAAGAGTTCTTCCTGCTTGGCCACAGGCCGCTGGTTGTACGTCTGAATATTGCGCACGCCGACGCGGGCGAAGAGCTTGTAGCGTTTTTCCATTTCATTGATGGCCCAACGCAGGCCCAGCGCCACTTTTTTCGGATCCGTGATGACCGGGACCACCAGGTGAGGCAGGTCGTTGAAAAAGGCGAACTCCACCATTTTGGGGTCCACCAGCATCAGGCGCAGTTGGTCCGGGGTACGTGACATCAGCAGGCCGGCCAGCAATGAGTTCATGCAGACGGACTTGCCGGAGCCGGTCGCCCCTGCAATCAGCAGGTGAGGCATCTTGGCCAGGTCGGCCACGATATCCTGTCCGCTGACATCTTTGCCGAGGACCAGCGGCAGCGAGGCTTTGGAGGATGTCCACGCGCCGCTTTCCAGCGTCTCGCGCAGAAACACCATGGTGGAAACCTGGTTGGGCACCTCGATGCCGACGACGCCCTTTCCGGGAATGGGCGCCTGTACACGCACACTCACCGCTTTCATGGAAAGCGCGATGTTATTGCTCAATCCGGTGATGCGCTCCACGCGGATCCCCGGCGCGGGAAGAATTTCATAGCTGGTGACGACCGGCCCCACTTCGGCATGCGTGACTTTGGCTTCAATGCCGAATTGCGAGAGCGTGGCTTCCAGAATTTTTGCGCCGGCCACGGTGTCGGTACCCGTGTCGCGGCCTTTGGTGGAGGGCACAGGATCCAGCAGGCTGTGCGGCGGGAGTTTGTACAGCGTGCCGGTCAGTGACGGGGAGGGTATTTCTTCCTCTTCCGGGAGTTCCGGCTCTTCAGTAGGCGGCGCAGGCTTCCGGGGTTTTGTCAGTTTCTTTTCCAGGAATCGTTTGATGGGGGTAGGCTCGGGTTCGGGCTCGGGTTCGGGCGTGAATTCTTCCGGTTCGGGTTCGGGCTCGGGAACGATTTTTTTTCGTAGAGCGGGGCGTCCCTGGGCCAGCATGGCTTTTTCGAGTTTGCGTCGTTTCTTTTCCAGTTCCAGCGCTTCGCGTTCCAGCAGTTCCTGTTTGCTGCGGCGACGGGCCAGCAGGGTTTTGATCAGGCGGGGAATGGCTCCGATCCAATCGAAGAGTTGCGCCATAAAGGCCAGAGATTCGATTTCGAAGAGCAACACGGTACTCCCCAGCATGGTGATTATGGCAATGATGGCCGTGCCGGCCGTGCCGAGAAAGCGGAGCAGCAGATTTTGCGCGAGGATCATACCCAGAATGCCGCCGGGAGCCACGACGTTGAGTTTGCGCATGAGCGGCGCCCACAGCTCATATTGAAGTTCCGCCAGGCAGACCAGCGAGAGAATAAGCACCAGCATCCACAGGGCCTTGGTGCGGGCGCGTCCGGTGCGGTTGAAGAGGAGAAAACAGCCTTCGGCCGAAACGGCCAGCGCGGCGGGCCAGGCGCAGACGCCAAATACCATGATCAACAGAAAGGATATCCAGGCACCGAGGGGGCCGATCAAATTGGCGGGTGGATTGTTGGGCGGGCTCTGAATCAGCGAAATATCCGCCGGATCATACGAAAGCAACCCGAGAAAAAGAAAGGCACCCAGCGCCAGGAAAATCATCCCCAGCACGTTATGCCACGCCGAATGATACGTTTCAGTTTTGTTAGCCATGCGCGCCACATTAACAGATTGCCGAAATGAAGCAAGCCCTTGCAGGATGCACGATAAGCGGTTCATACGGACTGACGTCCGGATGGTTGGACGGGTCGGAATGCAGGAGCCCGTTTCGGAACTGCGGTGTATCAGCGCAGCAGCAGAACCGGTATTTTCGCGCGGGCAATCAGCTGGGTGGTGGTGCTGCCCAGAATCATTTCCCGGATGCGTCCGTGCCCATACGCTCCGAGGAAGAGCAGGTCGCATTCGTATTCTTCTATGGCGGCAAGGATGCGGTCGCGGACGTCGCCGCTTTCCGTGATGACATTGGCGGTGATGCCATAACTTTGAATCAGCGCCAGTCCTTCATCGGCAATACGGCGATTGCGGTCGACCGGAATGCCGTCAGCCACGGAAATCATGATCAGTTCCTGATGATTGGTTTTGGCCAGATCGACCGCCATGATAAGGGCTTCGCGCGCATGATCACTGCCATCATAGGCAGCCAGAATGCGGGTGATGGGATGGAAGGCGGCCGGCGTCACCAGGCAGGGTTTGCTGCTCTGACGGGCAATGCGCTCTGCCGTGGAGCCGATCATGCCGCCGATCCAGGGAGCGTCCTCGCCCTTTTGTCCAACGATGACCAAATCGGCATCGGATTCTTCCGCGAGAATGACGCTTGGGGGATGGCCCATGCACAGGCGGAACGGGGCTTCAACGCCGGAGCTTTCCGCCAGCCTGTTGAAGGCTTCCGAAACGGCTTCTCCTTTTTTCTCGGTGATTTCCCGGAAGAGATGCAGTTGATCGCCGAAGGTTTCCGCACCGATCCAGCCGGTGTTGTCAACCATCATGGGCGCTTCCAGCATGCGGGAATCCAGTACATGAATGCCGGTTACCCGTGCGTTCAGAAGCCCGGCCAAATAGAAGGCGTAACTGCAGGCCGTTTTGGAGTATTCAGAGCCGTCTGTTCCCACCAGAATATGCTGCATGATCAACCCCTTTCCGTTACGGTTTCATCTTGTGCCGATACTAAACCTGTGATGGAATAATGTCGAGCAAAGAGAACAGTAACGACAGTCGGGGGAAAATGCCGGTAATCGCAAACCGCCCTCGGGATGGAACCAGAAAATGGCAGGCAGAAAACAAATAGAACATGGATTGTCGGGCAGGTTTGGCGTGGCGCTGGGCGGAGGTGGTGTGCGGGGATTTGCCCACGCCCTGGTGCTTGAGTTGCTGGACGAACTGAATTTGCGGCCCGCGCTCATCGCGGGGACCAGCATGGGTGCCATCATTGGGGCCCTGTATGCGTCGGGGGTTTCCGGGCGGGAAATCAAGGAGCGCATTTTGCGGCACACCCTTTCACGCAATGGGCGATGGAAAGAGGTGATGGAAAAGAAGAACGATCTGCTGGGTTTGTTCAATGCCATGTCGCTGGAATTGGGACGCGGAGGGTTGCTCAGCACGGATCGTTTTTTGAAATATGTGTTTCGCGAAATGCAGCATGCGACATTCGAGGAACTGCAAATTCCGCTTCTGGTCATTGCTGCAGATTTCTGGCGCGGGGAAGAAGTGGTTCTGCGTTCGGGAGCGCTCCTGCCCGCCGTAAAGGCTAGCATTGCGGTGCCCGGCGTATTTGCCCCGGTGAAGCTGGATGGGCGGATTCTGGTGGATGGCGGTATTGTGAATCAGGTGCCTTATGATCATGTGCAGGAGGATTGTGATTTCACCCTGGCGGTGGATGTGGCGGCCGAACGGATTCCCGACGCAGATCATCCGGTGCCGAATCTGGTTGAATCCATCTTGGGATCGTTTGAAATCATGCAGGAGGAAGCGGTGCGCAGAAAGATGGAGAACAGCCGTCCCACGTTCTATGTGCGACCGCAAATCGAAGGGGTGCGGGTTTTTGATTTTGACAAAGTGGGAGACGTTTTTGAGCAGGCCCGCCCCACCATTCATCATTTGCGGGAGCAGTTATTGCTGGCCATGAAGAAAAGCCGCGCCGGGGTGTAGTTGGCAGCGCGCGGATCGGACGCCGCGAATGGGGTGTGGTTGCGCTAAACGAAGCGTGGGGTGGCGGGTATGGTAAGCGCGTGTTTTCCGGGGCGGTAGAACGCCGCGCCGGCGCGGAGCCGACGGTGCAGTAATGAAAGGAGCGCATGATGAAGGTGTTGATAGCGGATAAGTTTCCCGAAAAATACATCAGCGAAATTAAAGGACTGGGCTATGACGTGGTGTATGAGCCCGGCTATAAAGCGGCCGACATTGCTGCAAAGATCGGGGACGCCAACGTCGTCGTCGTTCGCTCCACGGAAGTCACGGCTGAATCCATTGAAGCAGGCTCCATGCTTTCGCTGATTATTCGCGCGGGTGCCGGAACCAACACCATCGATAAAAAAGCCGCCAGCGCGAAAGGCGTATATGTGTCCAATTGTCCGGGCACCAACTCGGTGGCCGTAGCGGAGCTCGCGATGGGATTGATTTGCGCACTGGATCGAAATCTGGTGGAGAATGTGACGGATCTTCGCGCCGGGAAATGGAATAAGGCGCTCTATTCCAAAGCGGACGGGCTGTTGGGAAAATCGCTGGGAGTAATCGGGGTCGGGATGATCGGTAAGGAAGTGATTCGGCGGGCGAAGGCTTTCGGATTGAAAGTGAAAGCGTGGAGTCGGTCGCTGACCCCGGAGCAGGCGGTGGATCTGGGGGTGGAGTATTACGCCTCCGTGGCCGAGTTGGTTCCTGCGTGCGACATCATTTCGGTGCATCTGGCGCAGGCGCCGGAAACCAAAGGGATCATTTCCAATGAACTTATTGCGTCCATGAAGCCCGGAACCCTTTTTATCAATACGGCGCGTGCCGGCGTGGTGGATAATGCGGCGCTGATTGAAGCCGTGAAGGCAGGGAAAATCAGGGTGGGAACTGATGTGTTCGCCGGCGAGCCGGAAGGCAAGGACGGCCCGTTCGAAGATGAACTGGGAAAATTGCCCGGCGTGTACGGCACTCATCACATCGGCGCTTCCACCGAGCAGGCGCAGAATGCCGTGGCCACGGAAACGGTTCGCATTCTTAAGGTGTTCAAAAATACCGGACGCGTGGAGAACTGGGTGAACAAGATGAAAAAGACCCCGGCCAAGTGCCAGTTGGTGGTGAGGCACTTTGATAAGCCCGGGGTGCTGGCCGCCGTGCTGGATATCATCCGTGCCGCCAACGTGAATGCCGAGGAAATTGAAAACCTTATTTTTGAAGGTGCGAAGGCAGCGTGTTGCACGATTCAACTGGACTCCGAACTGGATGACGCTTCACTGGCCAAAATAAACGGACTGAAGGGGCAGGTCATCAAAGCCCGTCAGGTTGCTATCTAAAGAAATAGTCTCGCGGTGATTGTTCTCCCGGCGGCGACTGCCGCAGGGAGAAACGGTCGCGCTTAATCAATGTCGTGGACCGTCGCGGATTGCACGGCCGATTCGATCATTTCCGCAATGGGCATGGTTTCCTCAATCCGTTTGATCGTGATAAGACGCGGATGCGTTTGCGGCCCGCGGGCAACCAGCGAGCAGCAGTCTTTGTAGGGTTCGGTGGATGCGTCAAAGGTGCCGATTTTTCGGGCCAGGTTGATGATGTCATTTTTATTGGCCATGACCAGCGGACGAAACACAGGGAGATCCGCCGCCTCATCAAAGGCGGAGAGATTCTCCAGCGTCTGCGAGGCCACCTGTCCGAGATTGTCGCCCGTGATCAGTGCCGCGCACCGGTGTTTACGGGCGATTGCGCAGGCCGCCCGGGCCATGAAACGACGGAAAATGATCAATTCGTATTCCTGCGGGATCTGTGCGCCCAGCAAGCCCATTTCGAAGGGATGGTAGGGGACAAGGATAAGACGGGCTGAACGGCCCTGCGGTGCCATAATTTCGCGGATGAGACGGTAAATTTTTGTTTGCGTCACCTGTTCGGCGGAAGGGTAGGTGTGTACATGCAGGAAGTCGGTCATGCACCCCCGTTTCATGGTCATCCATGCAGCGACAGGTGAGTCGATTCCGCCGGAAAAGAGCGTCAGAACCCGGCCCGACACGCCCACGGGGAGCCCCGCAGGGCCTTCAACAGCGGGCCCTTCCTGATAGATGCCCCCCTCGACGATGCGGAATTTCAAGAGTACATCGGGATTATTCAGGCAGACCGTTGCCCGGGTTTGATCTTTAACGTATCCGCCCACGTCATGCTGCACCTCGGCGGAGCGCATGGGAAATTTTTTATTGGCCCGTCTGACGCGCACGGCGAAGGTCGCTTCAGGTGCGGCGATGGCGCGGTAGGTGGCCAGAGCGGCATCACGCATGGCTTCCACGGATTCCGGCAGAATGCGTACGGGAGAAACGGATGAGATGCCGAACAGCTGAGCGACTTTTTCGATGAGCGGCGTTACGGAAAATTCCGGGTTGTTCCTGGTGATGATCAGGCGGTCGTGATATGCGGCCACTTTTACATCGTCTGTACGCAGCACGCGCTGAATATTGTTCTGCAGGGCTTCGATGAAACGATGGCGGTTTCCGCCTTTCAGCGCAATCTCATTGAAATGGACCAGCAACGCATTCCAGGAAAGGGCGGAAAGCGACTCGGGGAGGCGTTTCATTTCAGGCATGACAGTTTTTCCGGGGGGGGTCAGGCTTTCGGCAGTGTGGCTATTTTGGCCTCGAATTCCTTCAGAGCGCTGCCGGTGAGCGGAAGCGGCTTGCCGTCCTTCCAGGCCTGCAAAGCAGCCAATTCGTCCGCAGAAAACCGGGTTCCATGCAGGCTGTGCCGCTCGAACGACTGATAGGCCAGGGGCGCCACGGCCCGGGCGATGTCGGCGATAGCGCGGGCATATTCACGAATTTCCCACTGGGCATGCGCATCGAGGCGGAGGCGAAGAAAGTGAAACAGGTTGTGCAGGTCAATTTGCCAGTACCACTCCGTGTAGAGAGAGAGAGGCAGGTTAATTCGGGCCAATTCGCGGGCAAGGCCATCCTGAATCAATTGGTTGTAGGTGCCGTAAGCGGATTGCTGGTCGGCCAGGAGCATATCCAGTACCTTTTTGCGAAACGCGGGGGGAACTTCCTCCGTGGAACGCCCCTGTTTGTTGTCCGTGCTCTGAAAGCAAATCTGATCCTCAGGGGGAAGGTAGCACTCGTCGGTCATTACGCTGTACCTACCGGATATTTCATTCACGCGGGCGGTCCGGTGACGGATCCATTGGCGGGCCACAAAGATGGGCATCTTGCAGTGAAACTCCAACACGACATGTTCAAACGGCGAGGTGTGCTCATGGCGAAGCAGGTAGTCGATCAGGCCGGCGTCCTGCCGAACGGTTTTCGTGCCGGCGCCGTAGGAGACGCGGGCGGCCTGAACAATCCGTTCATCGGTACCCATGTAATCCACAAGACGGACAAATCCGTGATCTAAAACGTTGATTTCTTTGTCGAGCAGCGCTTCCGCTTCGGCGTTGTGTGTATGAGCCATAGCTTACCTTTTCGATACGGGCTTTTCCGGGGGTTGCTGTGAAAGCGCCACAGATAACACAAAACAAAAAGCACTGTCCACGGGAATATGCGCACGAAAACAAGATCGCGGATAATTAGGCCTTGACCGTCTATAGGGACGGAAGTAATATCCCGGCCCTGATTCTATGACCTGTTTTCGAGAGTGGGTTAGGCCCACTCTTTTGTATGTATGGGCGGGTCTGGAACTTCTTTGAGATCAATGGAGCGGGACGACGGCGAGGGCGTATTATGAATAATGAATTGTTGGCCGTATTGGAATACATGGAGCGGGAGCGGGGCATTGAGCGGGAATCGCTGGTACAGGCCTTGGAAGCCGCTTTGTTAAGCGCCGCCCGTAAAAGCGTGGTGGAATCGAAGGATATCCGAATCAGCATTGATCGGCAAACCTATGATATCAAAGCTATTGCGCGAAAAAAAGTGGTTGAGAAAGTTGAGAATCCTCACGACGAAATAGCCCTCAACAAAGCCCGGCTGCTCAGCTCGGACGCTGTGCTGAATGGGTTTGTCGATGTGGAAGTCACACCGAAAAATTTCGGGCGCATCGCCGCCCAAACCGCCAAACAGGCGATCATGCACAAAATCCGCCAGGTGGAAAAAGAGCGCGTTTTTGAGGAGTACCGCGACAGTGCCGGAGATATCGTCAGCGGTGCGGTGCGGCGCTTTGAGCGCGGAGATGTGGTGGTGGATTTGGGCCGGGCTGATGGCCTCTTGTCCATGCGCGAACGGGTTCCTTCCGAGGAGTATCAGGTGGGAGACCGTCTGCGCGCCTATGTAGTTCGCGTGGAAAATACGCCGCAGGGTGCCGAGATCGTGCTTTCGAGAAGCCATCCCAACTTTGTACGCCGCTTGTTTGAACTGGAAGTTTCCGAAATATCCGATGGCACCGTGGAGGTGAAGGGGATCGCCCGCGAGGCGGGATTCCGGAGTAAAATCGCGGTACACTCGCACGATGAAAAAGTGGATCCGGTGGGCGCCTGCGTGGGCATGCGCGGCATTCGAGTGAAAAACATCGTGCGCGAGTTGTCCGGTGAAAAGATTGACATTGTCCGTTGGAGCGACGATATACGAACCTTCGTCACCAATGCCCTCGCGCCTGCCAAGTTGCGCAGTGTTACGGTAGACAATGCCGAGCATAAAGTCTGTGTACTGGTGGATGCCGATCAACTTTCATTGGCCATCGGCAAGAAGGGGCAAAATGCCCGTTTGACCGCCAAACTGACCGGATGGAAGGTGGATATTCAACGCGAGCAGGTGGATGGCGGATTTGCCGAGCAGGTGGCGAATGCCATTGATGTGCTGGCTAAAGTGGAAGGCATCGGACCTGAATTGGCTGAAAAGCTGGTTCATGGCGGGTTCGCCTCCATGGAAGGAATCCTGGCCGCGGAGTTGGAAGACATGGCGGCACTGGATGGATTTAACATGGAACTGGCCGCCCAGGTCCATGATGCCGTTGAAAAAGCGTACGAAGCCCTGAATGGCCCGATAGAGGATTGATGAGAGTCTACGAACTAGCTAAAGAACTGAACGTTTCCAGCAAAGATATGTTGGAAAAAATTCACGGATTCGGCGTTGAAGCCGCGAATCATATGTGCGCATTGACCGCTGAGCAAATGGTGGTTGTACGCGCAAAACTGGCCGAAGAGGGAATAACCCTTTCCGGATCACCTGCCGTCGAGTCCGGTGAAGGTCCCGAGGAAGAATCACTGTCAGAACCGGAAACGGTAATGCCGGAAGCGGTTCCGGAAGAAGTGGCCCCCAAAGTCATTGTGGCTGATGGCCCCATTATCGTGAAGGATTTCGCTGCGGCGCTTGGATTAAAACCCAATCAGCTTATTGCCGAATTAATGAAGCTGAATGTGTTCGCCTCCATCAATGCCAAGCTGGATTTCAAGGTCGCCCAGAAGCTGGCGGAAAAACACGATATGGTGTTGGAAACGCCGAAAAAAGCGCAGGAACCCGTTCCGCCGCCGGTGCCCGCTGCCGAGGTTGCGGTGTCGCCCGAGGGGCCGGAACAGGAAGCCGGGATCGAAACGGGCGATGCGTTGATGGTCAGCGCGGAAGACATCCGTGCGGCCGTAAAGCGCCGTAAGGAAAAGAAAAAGAAATTGAAAGAGGCCGAGGCTGAACCGGATATTTATCAGGTGGATGCCCCGCCGGTGGTGACCTTCATGGGCCATGTGGACCATGGAAAAACGTCGCTGCTGGACCGAATCCGAAACACGCATGTGGCGGCCGGCGAAGATGGGGGCATCACGCAGCATATCGGCGCCTATACCGTGGAGTACAACGAACGGAAAATCACGTTTTTAGACACGCCGGGTCATGCCGCCTTCACGTCCATGCGCGCACGCGGAGCCAATATGACCCACATCGCCGTGCTGGTAGTGGCTGCGGATGACGGAATTATGCCGCAAACGCGCGAAGCCATGCAACATGCTCTGGCCGCTGATGTCTGTATTATTGTGGCCATCAATAAAGTGGATTTGCCAAATGCCAATCCGGATCGCGTGAAACAGCAGCTTCAACAGGAAGGGCTGTCGCCGGAAGACTGGGGCGGGGAAGTGGGATGCTGTCTGGTCAGCGCCGCCACCGGTGAAGGTATAGATGATTTACTGGCCCGTATTCTGCTTGAAGCGGAAATGATGGAGCTGAAGGCAACGCCCAATAAGGCCGCTGAGGGGTTTGTCATTGAGGCGCAGATGGAACCCGGGCGCGGGCCGACCGCATCGCTGTTGATCAGTGACGGTACGCTCAAGGTCGGGGATGCCGTTACCTGTGGAAGTTCCTGGGGACGGGTCAAGTCGCTGATCAATGATCACAGCATTATCGTTCGTACGGCAGGCCCTTCCACGCCGGTCAAATGTCTGGGATTGACCAGTGTGCCGGAGGCCGGCGCAAAATTGGAAGTGCATAAGAACGACAAGGACGCCCGTATGGTGGCCGAGTCGCGCCAGGCGGATAAGCGGATGGATAATCTCGCGCCGAAGAAAATATCGCTGGATGACTGGATCGGGCAGACGGCGGAGAATAAGACCAAAGAGCTTTCGATCGTGTTGAAGGCGGATGTTAAGGGTTCGCTGGAGGCGATCAGTCAGGCACTGATGGGAATCAAGAGCGACAAGGTAACGGTGAATATCGTACTGATGGGGGTGGGTAATATCAGCAATAACGATGTATTGCTGGCCAGTGCCTCTAATGCGATCATCGTCGGATTCCACGTCGGTCTGGAAAACGGTGTGCAAAAAACTGCAAAGCACGAAGGCGTCGATATCCGGCTGTACAGCATTATTTACGAGTTGCTGGATCAGGTGCGCGAGGCCATGTCCGGCATGCTGGATCCCGAGGTTCGCGAACAGGTGGTCGGTCATGCCAAGGTGCTTCAGGTGTTCACGCTGGGCAAACGTAACCGGGTCGCCGGGTGTGTCTGCACAGATGGCCGAATCAGCTCGAAATCCAATGCGCGTGTGCTGCACGACGGCTCCGTGGTTTTCCAGGGTCGCCTGTCTTCACTGAAACGCTTTCAGAATGATGCGGCCGAGGTGCGCGAGACGCAGGAATGCGGATTGCGTATCGGAGATTTCGATGATTACAGCGAAGGGGACATCATCGAGTTTTTCCAGGTGGAACGGATCGCACAGGATTTGTAATTCGCACGGCAGGCTTCCGGCTTCACGGTGATTGAAGGGCCTCCGGGCGAACGCCATTATTTTCGGGAACAGCAATATGTCAGAAAAACGCATGGCCAGAGTCAATGAATTGATTAAACGGACGCTGGCCGAACACATGCACCGCGTACTGGGCGGCAGTGGGTTTGACCTGGTGGCCGCCAGCATCACGCGGGTGAAAACAAGCCCGGACCTGAAGGATGCCTATGTGTATGTGAGCATTCTGGGACATGAAGGGGAACGTGAAAACATGATCCACTTCCTTTCCAATCACCGGAAAGATTTTCAAAGCGATCTGGGACGTTCCATTCGCCTGCGTTATACACCCCGGCTCTGGTTCCGCCTGGATGAATCCATTGAGCAGGGCGACCATGTGCTTAAAATCATCTCGGAATTGGAGCGCGAAATCCCCGCTGCCGTTGTCCATGGGGATAGCGGCCCTGCTGCCAATTCAACGCCGACGGATGGAGCGACAGGGCATGATGAATGAAGGACCCGCTGCGGACCCGCTGGATGGAATACTCCTGGTGGATAAGCCGGCCGGCTTCACCTCCCATGATGTGGTGGCCAAATTCCGCTCCACGTTTCGCCTCAAAAAAGTCGGCCATGGCGGCACGCTGGATCCTTCGGCCACGGGACTTCTCATTCTGTTACTGGGTCGAGGCACTAAACTTTCTGATCGGATCATGGGCGGCGATAAAGCCTACGAAGGCACCCTGAAGCTCGGAATTGCGACCACCACGCAGGACGCCGATGGTGAAGTCACCCAGGAACGCGATGCCTCGCAGGTGACCCGGGAAATGCTTGAGGCCGAAATGAATCGGCGCAAGGGCGACAGTATGCAAATGCCCCCCATGGTGTCCGCCATCAAGCAAAACGGGGTTCCGCTCTACAAGCTGGCCCGCAAGGGAATTGACGTGGAGCGATCAGCCCGCCTTATTCATCTTTACGATTTTCGCCTGCTGAACTTTTTGCCCCCGTGTGCCGACTTTTCTGTGCGATGCACCAAAGGCACCTATGTACGCACCCTTTGTGCCGACATCGGCGAATCACTGGGATGCGGAGCTCATCTCGTGCACTTACGGCGTACGCGCAGCGGTGGCCTGAGACTGGATGACGCGCTGCCCCTTGCAGATATTCTTCAGATGACCCGGGACCAGCTGCGACAGCGGATTATACCTGTACATGAGCTGCTTCAAAGGGCGCATGACGCATGAAAACCATCCAACAACTGGAGCGGGGGATTTTCAGCGGAGCACCGGTGGTCTTGGCGATCGGTTTTTTTGATGGGGTACACAGGGGGCACCAGGCTGTCCTTGGAGAGGCCATTCGGCATGCGCGTGATGTGAAGGGGGAAGCCTGGGTGATGACCTTTGATCCCCATCCGCTCAGCGTGATCAATCCGACGGCCGCGCCCCGTCTGTTGACCTCGGCGGAACATAAATGTCTCCTGTTTGCCGAAATCGGCATGGATGGATGCGTTTTGCTTCCATTCGACCGTCAAATGCAGCAGCAATCGCCCGCCGCATTTGTAGAATTTCTTGCTGAAAACATACCGGGACTTAACCGAATTACTGTGGGACGCAATTGGACCTTTGGTGCAGGACACCAGGGGAACACGGATATGCTGAGTGCTTTGGCTGAAGGCTGCGGCATACAGACCACCATTGTCCCGCAGGTGGTCAGCGGCGATGGGTCCATTTCCAGCACACGGATTCGTGAGGCTGTTCTGATGGGCGATCTGGAGCATGCACGGGACTGGCTGGGACGTCCGTTCAGCGTGTATGGGCGCGTGGTACATGGTCACCAAATCGGGCGCGGACTCGGATTCCCCACCGCCAATGTCGACCCGCACAATGAAGTGCATCTTCCGGACGGCATTTATGCAGCCTTTGCTGGTTTTGATGGAGTCCGTTATCCCGGTGCGGCTTATGTGGGTAAGCGACCCACCTTCGGCGGAAACCGGTGGGTGGTGGAAATTTTCATTCTGGACCAGGCGTTTGATCTATACGGACGGGATTTGGAAATCCAGTTTATTTCCAAGGTGCGGGAGGATAAAACATTTCCAAATCCCGAGGCGCTGAAGGACCAGATTACGCGGGACGTGGATGCCGTTCGGCGTTGTCTTTCCCGTGAATAAAAAATAATGAACATGATGCTTTACAATGAACAGGGCCATATTTATATTGGCCGCCCTAACAAACAGAGGAACGAAAGCCGTAGAGAATTCTACAAAGGTAGTTATGGATACAGAGACCAAAGTCACGATTGAAAAAGAGTATCAGATGCACGAACGCGACACCGGTTCATCCGATGTCCAGATCGCCCTCCTTACACGTCGTATTCAGGAACTGACGGACCACCTTAAGCTGCATAAAAAAGATCACAGCTCGCGCCGCGGTCTGATCATGATGGTCAGCAAACGACGCCGCCTGCTGGATTATGTGAAGAAGAACAATACAGAGCACTACCGCGAGCTGATTCAGCGTCTCGGTTTGCGCCGCTAATGTTTTCTGCAGCTCGCCAAGTTTTTATATCCGACCCGATAACATCGGGATCGCCTATGTTAAGATGGGTTCCGGCGGATAACAGCCTCAGGGCTGTTTCTGCCGTTTCCCATTTCTCTTTCAGCCATTAGCATCCTCTGTTGGTATACGAATGAGACAGCGGACAATCCGCAGGTAGGAGATGAAGAATGACAATGACAAAAATAACAAGGGTCGAAGCAGACATTAACGGAAAACCCATCGTTTTCGAAACGGGCCTCCTGGCCCTGCAGGCGCAGGGCGCCGTGACTGCACGCATTGGCGACACCGTCCTTTTTTCGGCGGTGACCATCAGCAAAGAAATTCGCGAAGGCACCGATTTTTTCCCGTTGCAGGTCGAGTATCGTGAAAAATTTTATGCGGCCGGACGTTTCCCCGGAGGCTATTTCAAGCGTGAGTCCAAGCCCACCGAGAAAGAAATTCTGACGGCTCGCGTAACAGACCGCCCGATCCGCCCGATGTTCCCGGATGGTTACTACAATGATATACAGATCAATAATCAGGTCCTGTCAGCCGATGGACAAAACGAAGCCGACATTCTGAGCATCAACGCCGCCAGTGCCGCGCTGATGATGTCTGAAGCTCCCTTCATGGGGCCGCTCGGCGCCGTGCGTGTCGGACGGGTGAATGGCACCTTTATCATTAACCCCACGCACACGGAACTGGAAGAGAGCGATCTAGACCTGATTTATGTGGGCAAGCGCGGCCTTCCGATGATGATCGAAGGCAGTGCCAAAGAGATTTCCGAAGCGGATATGGTGGCTTCCATGAAGTTCGCCCAGCCCTTCGTGGAAAAAATCATCGATGCTCAGCTCGAACTGCGCAAGCAGGCCGGCCTTCCGGAGAAGGTGGTCATTGAGCCCGCGAAAGATACTGCATTGCTGGCGAAGGCCCGCGAACTGGTGGGCGAAAAGCTTTCTGCGGCCTTGCTGGTGATGGGGAAACAGGATCGGCAGGATCAGGTGGATGCCATCAAGGGCGAACTGCTCGAAAAGCTGCTCGAAATCAATCCCGAACTCGAACCGGGCGTGTTTGCGCGCCTGTTTGACGAACTGGAAATCGAACTGGTACGCAAAAACGTGCTGCTGCGCGGCAAGCGTATTGATGGTCGCGGATTTGGCGAACTGCGTCCGCTGGCCGGGCAGGTGGGCCTGCTTCCGCGTACGCATGGTTCTTCGCTGTTCAATCGCGGAGAAACACAGGCGCTGGCTACGGTCACGCTGGGTACCATGCAGGATGTACAGAGCCTGGACGCCGTTACCGGCGGTTCGGCGGAAAAGAAATTCCTTCTCCATTACAACTTCCCGCCGTACTGCACCGGAGAAGTGCGCCGTCTCGGCGTAACAAGCCGCCGCGAAATCGGTCACGGCAATCTGGCCGAGCGTTCGCTGCTGCAGGTGATGCCGAACGAGTATCCGTACTCCGTGCGCGTGGTTTCTGAAGTCATGGGTTCAAACGGATCCTCGTCAATGGCCAGCGTATGCGCGGGCTGTTTGGCGCTGATGGATGCCGGTGTGCCCATCAGCAAGCCGGTCGCCGGTATTTCCGTGGGTCTTTTCACCGGAGAAGGCCGTGCCGAACTGGTGACGGATATCCTCGGTGCGGAAGATCATTGCGGCGACATGGACTTCAAGGTTTCCGGAACGCGCGATGGGATCACCGGATTCCAGGTAGATCTGAAAATACGCGGTTTGGAGTGGGACTTGGTGGCTGGCGCTTTCGAAAAAGCACGCGTGGCCCGCGGTCAATTGCTGGACTTCATGGCCGGAATCATCAAAGAACCGCGCCAGGAACTTTCTGCCTATGCTCCGCGCATTCACACCATGAAGATTGATCCGGAAAAGATTGGTCTCCTGATCGGACCGGGCGGCAAGAATATTCGCGGCATTACCGAACGGACGGGCACTCAGATCGACATCAATGACGATGGTACCGTAAGCATTTTCGCGGTGGACAAGGCCGCGCTTGATTCGGCCATTCGTGAAGTTTCAGCCCTGACGGCGGAAGCCGAAGAAGGTAAGATTTATCACGGACGCGTGACGGCCATCAAGGACTTCGGCGCCTTTGTGGAAATTATTCCGGGCAAAGACGGCTTGGTGCATATCAGCCAACTCGCCGATTTCCGCGTCAAAGCGGTGGAAGATGTCTGCCAGGTCGGCGATATGATGTGGGTGAAGTGCATCGGCATCGACGACCGCGGCAAGATCAAGCTCAGCCGCAGGGAAGCGCTCGAAGAAATGGATGGCGCTGCCGCCACGGACGAACAATAATTTCCGTTAACGGAAAATAAGGAAAGGGCGTTGCTTCGGCAACGCCCTTTTTTTATGTTGCATTCATGACTGAAATCACCTTTTCCGCGGCTGAAAAAAAACGGGCGCTGCGTATCTTGCACGGGTTGCGTGTGATGTATCCCGACGCAGAATGCGAATTGATTCACGCCTCGCCGTTCGAACTGGCCGTTGCCGCGATTCTTTCCGCACAATGCACGGACAGGCGGGTGAATCAGGTGACCCCGGCGCTTTTCAAAAAATACCGGCGCGTTGAGGATTGGGCAGCCACACCGCAAAGCGTACTGGAAAAGGAAGTTCACTCCACCGGGTTCTTCCGGAACAAAGCTGCCAATATCCGAGCCCTGGCGAAAGAAGTACTGGGGCGATTTGGCGGCGTACTGCCGCAGGATCTCGAAACGCTGATCACGCTGCCCGGCATCGGACGCAAAACCGCGAACGTGCTTCTCATCAGCGCCTTCGGAAAGCCGGGGATTACGGTGGACACGCATTGCAAGCGCGTATGCAAGCGGCTGGGGTTTACAGAAAGTGATAATCCCGGCCGTATAGAGGACGAACTTAAAAACCTGATTTCCCCAAAACACTGGGCATTCTGGTCGCACGGAATTGTTTTTCATGGGCGTTACTGCTGCAAAGCCCGCCGCCCCGAATGTGAGCGCTGCAAAATCGCC
>CAZISY010000031.1:0-39493 GCA_964542025.1 uncultured Verrucomicrobiota bacterium | reverse complement strand
CTCGTCTGTACGGAATGTGGAATCGGGTTTTCACCTTAAGTTTCGCGGCATTCGGATCACACCTTTAAACAGGCCCCAGTTTCCAGAAAGAAATTGGAGACGCCCGGCAACAATCCCGGGGGCGATATCCAGCTTTTCAGCCAGGGCGGTGAGTTCGTTCGGTGTGCTGATGGCGGTAATTTCCGCGTTATATTTATCCGGGATAAGCGTTTCGGCGGCAAAGTCGTCTGCCCGCACTTCGCGCGGGTCGTCTTTGGAGCCATCGTTGATGAGCAAATCTTTTTTAGAGTCATGCAGAACATGGCCGATTTCATGGAAAAAGGAGAACCAGAAGCGGTCTTCGCCTTTGCCGCGCAGATTGAGCAGCACCATGACTTTTTCGGGGGTCAGCCATCGGGTGGCTCCGTTCCATGGCACTTTTTTCATTTCCCGAACGAGGGACAGAGCAATCCCGCATGCCGCGCAACGTTCCCGCATGGTATCGGCCATGGTTTGAACATTGTTTTCCCGGGTGAGCCTTCGCAACTCTGGAAGTGTTTTGATCAGCAATTCCCTGCTGTATGGACGGCATTCCACCCGTTGAGCCTGTAGTTCTCCCAGCCGAATCCAAGCGGAGGCCGGCCCCGGGAGACTTTCAAAACAAGCGGAACGCCGGGCGGCTACCGCCGGACGCTCCCACAGTTCGTGCCAGGCATCGACGCTGCTGACGCCGTAGAAAGAGAGGGTGTTGCGCAACAGATCGGTGGAGGTCGCAGCTTTCGGAATGGCACCTCTGCGGATTAACTCAAGTGTCGGGATGGTTTTAAGCCAATCGATATCCGCCGCCAATGAAGCACTTTTCTCAAAGGCGGTCAGCCGTTCTCGATAGCGGGCTTCCAGATTGTTCCAAAAACGGGCCGGAGTACCGGTGGTCATTTCCAGCGCATTGGCCGTTTCATAGGAGATCGGCTGAGTGCCGTTGAAAATACGGATTAATGATTGCACGGTCAGACCGGTTCGGATGGCCAGCTCCTGTTGGGTCATGCCGAGAGATTCCATCACTTCGTGGAGTGTTTCGCCGGGTAGAATGGCATAGTCCGGCTGGTAGGTTAATGTACGCTTTGCTTTCATGGTATTTTCAGGCCTCAATGAGTGTCTGCAATTTCGATAATTTCAATCTCGGTAATCAGCTCCCAGTTCAACCCGCCATCCGCCGTTTGCGGAATCGGATCGTTGGCTGGAATGAACAGTAACCGATAGGGGTTCTGTACATCCACGGACAGTTGCCCTTTACGATTCCCTGTCAATTCATGGCATCTTGGCGGAGGCACCCGGGCGATATCCGCCAGACAATCCGCCGCATCCATCTCCTGTAATCGCTGCATCAGCTTTTTTGCGCACTGGGGTCCAAGCTTCTTTACCGCTTCCCGCTCGGAGTTGCATGTTTTTTGCAGCTTTGATGTGTGGAAATATATGATCATGGAGATCCGATTGCAATAATTATTATTAACATAGTGTGTTAATCATTATAGCATCCTGTTTCTTGTTGATTTCATTAAGCTGTTTCAGCGCTTTGCCATCGAATGACGCGGGCAAGGTCGGAGAGCGTGAGCGGCGTTGAATGGGTTCCGGCGAACGAATCCGCAGACACCGTCTGCGAAATGGTTTTGCTCATCCCGTTTGTTCGACAGGATCGAACATGATTGGTTGTCGAATATTCCAGACTCTGTCTGGAATATTTGTGTGTCGCCTAAACGGTCGTTCAATTTTCCAGACGGCGTCTGGAATATAGGCGCTGACGCGAGATAGAATTTCCGCATAAGGAAAAGATTACTCTTTCCGAACCCCTTTCCAAAGCGTGCCGTCAAATCATCGGCCAAGCGCAGCAGGAGCGATTCTCCATACTCCGCTCGTTCCTCCCCTTCCTGCTCAAACTCCACGATACGCCGACCGACTTCCCAGTAGGTGGCGGTCATGAACGCATTGACGGCGCGCGCACTGGCGCGGCGGGCGATTTCGAGCAGTTCTCCAAGGCTACCAAGCAGTCCGGTGTAATCGGCCAGCGCAGCTTTTTTATCTGTCGGGTTCGGAGTGTTTCTTGTTCTCACTTTTTCTCTCACGCCACTCATCCCATTTCCCGTTGTCATGATTCCGATGGTGCGGGGGCGGATTTTCGGCAAGGATTCATCGGGTATCACCACGCTCCTGCACGAGGGCGGATTATCGAAAGGCGACGCGGGGATGTAAAGGTTCGTTTCGGGAATTTTTCTCAATCGGTGCAAATCGGTGTAATCTGTGGACAGGATTCTTCATCGGCTCGAGGGGACTCTCGCCCTCCAAAATATCCGGTCCCGCCCGTTGATCCGGTCAAGCCCCTGTTTGATTTTATACGGCTCAGCCGGAGGGTTCCGCTGTAAGGGAAAACGTGTCAGTCCGAATGCCCCGAAACTTAAGCGCTAATGCGTGGTTTACCACGGACATCAAATCGTTCTGCATTCGCTGCTTTGCTATTCGTTGGAACCTATCGCTCTACACGCGGCATAAGCCTGGCGTGTGCCGGAGTCGTGCGGGGTCAGTCGTGCCGGGGTCTGCCCGTAAATATAAATATGAGTGTATTGGCGTTATTTTTGATGATTGTGGAGGCATGTGAAGGCGCAGTTTTGATCGGCTGAGTTTGACAATGGCGCACGAGAATGTACATGCCGTCCTGACGTTCGGCGGTCCCGGGGCGCGCAAGTTTAAATCACCAGGCGGCGGAGGCCCGCCGTCCTACACATAAACAAAACGCACGCAGGAAGCGGCCGGTACTTCTTGCTCGCCGCAAAAGGGCTGCGCTCGGAGAGCGCGGCCCTACTTACAGCCGGATCGCAGCGCCTGTGAGCGGCGGAGCGAAATCGGTATAAAAGCGCCGGTTTGAAAAATAGGAAGCCCGGCTGGTGGCCAACCTTTGCCGGGTGGGAGTGGCTACCCACCGGGGATCTCTTGTATCTTTCTTCATAGCTTACGTTCCTAATAAGTCCAGATACTCTGGGCTTATCCTGTCGCGACGCGCCCATTGCGTTTATTCGCTGCGTGACTCTCCCGATGCACATCATTCGCGCCGTGAGCGTCTCCGCGTGAAAAACCGCCTGGTCTCGGTATTGATGTACAGAAGAGGCAGGATGAACAATCCGGCAGGAATGCCGAACCTACGCGAGAATGTGCAGATATCCGTTAAGCGATGCGCAATTAGGCCCTCAAAATCCTACGAGATATTTTTTGCAGGGACGCCTGCCTTGGTGTAGCCTGCCGTCATTTTTAAACCCTTTTTAAAAGAGGAGAAATCCCATGAACATGCAGAACCTGTTTGCGCAGCGGATCGGCGGCGAACAATTCGGACTGACCAACGAAATTTACAAGTTTGAAAAAATCAAGCGCGCGAAGGCCGCCGCGCGCAAGGCGCGTCCCGGCGTGGAAATGCTGGATTTCGGAGTTGGCGAGCCCGACCAAATGGCGCCGGCGCCCATTCGTGAAGCGCTGAAACGCGAAGTGGATATTCCCACCAATCGCGGTTATGCCGATAACGGCATTGCTGAATTCCAGCAGGCCGCCGCCGATTACATGCGGAATTTTTTCGGGGTGACAGATCTGGACCCCTCCACCGAAATCAATCACAGCATCGGCTCTAAGCCGGCCCTGGCCCTGCTCCCCCTGGCTTTCATCAATCCGGGTGACGTGCAGTTCACCACGGTTCCCGGCTATCCGGTCATGGCCACGCATACGACGTATCTGGGCGGCCGCGTGATCAAGCTCCCGCTGCTCGAAAAGAACGGGTTTTTCCCTGACTTGAAATCCATTGACGCGAAGAATGCCGAACAGGCCAAGCTGATTTATGTGAACTACCCGAACAACCCCACGGGTACGGCGCCGACCGCAGAATTTTTCGATGAGCTTATCGCCTTCGCGCAGAAGTACAACATACTGATTGTGCAGGACGCCGCATACGCCACGCTGATCTACAACCGTCCGCGCCTGTCCATTCTGAGTCGTCCCGGCGGCAAGGAAACGGCCATTGAACTGCACTCCATGAGCAAGAGTTACAACATGACTGGATGGCGCCTCGGATTCGCGGCAGGCAACGCCAAAGCCATGCAGGCCTTTGCCACCGTCAAGGACAACATTGACTCCGGCCAGTTCAAAGCGATTCAAAAAGCAGCCTGCGCGGGCATCGCCGATCAGGCGCTCTCCGAATCCAT
Source organism: uncultured Verrucomicrobiota bacterium (assembly GCA_964542025.1). Classification (GTDB taxonomy): domain Bacteria; phylum Verrucomicrobiota; class Kiritimatiellia; order RZYC01; family RZYC01; genus JAQVYB01. The sequence continues at coordinate 35,279 of CAZISY010000031.1, read as the reverse complement.
TCGGGATCATTACGAACAGCGCCTGCGCAAACTGACCGCCTGCCTGAAAGAAATCGGGTTCGATGTCAAAATGCCCGGCGGCACCTTCTATCTCTACGTCAAAGCCCCCAAAGGCGCCGAAGGCATGACCTTTGACAGCGCCGAAGCCGCCTCGCAATACCTGATTCGCGAACACTCCATCTCCACCGTGCCGTGGGACGATGCGGGCGCCTACCTGCGCTTCTCCGCCACCTTCGAGTCCGCGGGTGACCGCGATGACGACCGGGTGATCGCGGAGCTTTTGGCCCGCCTGAAACGCGCCGATTTGAAATTTTAGTGTGCGGACGAACTGTTCAGCTGCCCGGAAGCCTGCAAAGGGGACGCGACAACGGCGTCCCCGTTCTTTTCCCCGGGCACGCTGTTCCGGCTCAAAGCGATTCATTTCTTTTATTAATTTAGCGCTTTTCTTTTTTAAAACCTTTTGCCATTCTCCCGCCCAGGTCTTGTGGACCTGACCTGGCTTCATTGGTGTCATCGTGAAGAGCATGGTTCAGTTTAAAGTATGACACGAATGAGGAAGAGTAGTATGGATATCTATGTAGGAAACCTGCCGTATGATGCGATGGATGGTGATTTGCAGGAGCTGTTCGAACAGTATGGCAAGGTTACTTCGGCTCGCGTAGTCATTGACAAAATGTCGGGTCGCTCCAAGGGCTTTGGCTTTGTGGCCATGGCTGACAAAGCGGAAGCCGACAAGGCTATCGAAGCCACGAACGGGCAGGAATTCATGGGTCGCCCGCTTCGCGTCAACGAATCTCAGCCGCGTCCGAAGACGGATGATCGCGGTGGCGGTCGCAAACGCTGGTAAGATCACCGGCGTCAGACAGCAACCGTTCCAAATTCTACTGAATTTCGGCCAAAGAAGGCTGGTTTTGGAAGGTTCAGTCGGGTAATCGCGCTCAAGATGTGATGGCGGCCGATTGAATGCTGGATGATGTGATCTCTGAGGCATTGCCGTAAACCAATGGTTTGCAGCAATGCCTCTTTTTTTATCCCCGTACACCGCCCCCCTCCCAAAGCCCGCCCCACCAGCGGGTAATATTTTTCTGAACAAAATGACTTCATTGCATATATATAAAGGGTTCATTGCCGTTAAAGAGTTCGTTTATTTTGGTGTCTTTACGAATTTCGGTGCGCCATAATGACTGGGTCGCCGTGAAGACCAATAGGCGGCAGCAGGAGAAGTATTCATGATGGAACAGGGTTTGTTTCTGCTTTTTTTCGAAATACTCGGCGGTTTGGCGTTGTTTATTTTCGGCATGCAGATCATGACGGAAGGTCTTCGGGTTGCGGCGGGCAACCGACTGCGCGGCATACTGGCCGGAGCCACCCGTAATGGCATCACCGGCATCACGCTGGGCACGACCCTTGGTTTTCTGGTTCAAAGCAGTGCTGCCACCGTGATGCTGGTCGGATTCATCAATGCCGGCCTCATGACGCTTACTCAGTCTGTTCCCGTGATGTTCGGAGCCAACATCGGAACCACCATTTCCATGCAGCTCATCTCCTTCAAACTCGGCGCGTACTGCTTCCTGGCCATCACGCTGGGATTCATCATCCAAATGGCGGCACCGCAACCCGGAATCAAGGCCGGCGGCAAAGCTCTGCTGGGGTTCGGCCTTCTTTTTTTGGGAATGAATATCATGGGCGATGCCATAAAACCATATCGCGAAACCCTTGCTCCCATGTTGACTCATGTCGACGGCAGTTCGCTTCGCGGCATGCTGCTTGGCATCGGGGCGGGCACACTGATCACCGCCGTGATCCAAAGCAGCGGCGCCACCATCGGCATGGTGTTTGCCATGATTAACGCGGGTATTATCACGGAACTCTCCGGAGCTTATCCCATTATTATCGGGGCCAATGTCGGCACCTGCATGACCGCCCTGCTGGGGTGCATCGGCACAAATATTGAGGCCCGCCGCTCGGCCGCTTCACATCTTTACTTCAATATTTACAGCGCCGTCTTCGGCGTCGTTACGGCCCCGCTGATCTACCGCTTCATGCCGATGGCGGCTGATGACCTGGTTCATCAGGCGGCCAATGCCAATACCATTAAAATGGCGGCGTCCGCCCTGATTCTCCTTCCAATCTATCCGTTGTTTGCCCGGGTGGTCGTTCTGCTGACGCCATCTCGCACCACGCCGCCGGAACCGAGCTTTCTGGATGAAAAACTGCATGCCATGCCCGAACAGGCCATTGCCGCATCCATTCTTGAACTTCGTCGTGTGGCCCGGATGTGCATGCACAGCCTGAAAATGGCGGAGGAAATATTCTCCCGGGCGGATCGAAAGAAAATTCAAATTATCCGCTTGAAGGAGGACTCGATCGACACCATCAAGCTGGCCGTGAACGATTATCTTGCCGGTATGACCTCGCATTACCTCTCCAAGCGGCAATCCATCCTCATTCAGCATGTCAATCGATGCATGTCCAACCTCGAACGCATCGGAGATCATATTGAGCGCATGTGCGAACTGACCGAGGCGCGCGCCAAACAGCCGCAGGCCCAATTTGAGACGGAAATTCAAACGCGTATATTCGCCCTCTTTTCCGCCTCCGAACAGGTCCTTTCCCTGGTGATTGATTCCCTTGATCCGGAACGAAAGGATTTTCAAATCATGGCCCGGAATATCCTGGCCGCCCGCGATCATTACATGCAAATCAGTCTGGAGTGCAAATCCGTTTTCAATGACAAGATCGCCTCGCACGGCATAGGCATGGCTCCTTTGGCCGGCATTTACCTCACACAATACATTGATGCCCTGGATCGAATCGTGAAACACTCCAAAATGATTGCGCTGGTCGAATCGCAGCCCCAATTCTGGATCAAACGGAAAAAACTGCGGCGGATTGTTGACGAAGCCCCGGATTATCATCCGATCGAACACGAAGAACCCCCGCACCCATCTCATGAAACGCCCCCGCCTGAACCGGCTCCCGCTGCCGCACCAGCGCCACTGAGCCCGCCTGCGGAACCCGCGATCAAAACCGATTATCTCGACAAACTGCAGGCGGAGGATTATCTGTAGTCCTCACAGTCAAGAGGACGAAATCGCCATGGATACATTTTACAGTCTGCATCCCGTGCTACAGGCGTTGTTGGCCACCTGCTTCACCTGGGGGCTGACCGCCGCCGGCTCCGCCGCTGTTTTTATTCATAGAAGTATTAACAAAAGGGTGCTGGATGCCATGCTCGGATTCGCCGCCGGGGTGATGATCGCCGCCAGCTACTGGTCACTGCTCGCGCCGGCCATCGAAATGACTGGAGGCCGCTATTTTCCGGCTGCCGCGGGGTTTCTCGCGGGGGGGCTTTTTCTCTGGAGCATCGACAAAGTGCTGCCTCACCTCCACCCCGGTTTGGCGGATAATCAGACCGAAGGAATCAAAACGTCCTGGCGACGCAGTGTTCTGCTTGTGATGGCCATTACTCTGCACAACATCCCGGAAGGACTTGCCGTAGGCGTGGCCTTCGGTGCGGTTTCAGCGGGCATGCCGATGGCCTCGCTGGGCGGCGCCATCGCGTTGGCCCTCGGAATCGGCATTCAGAATTTTCCAGAGGGCATGGCCGTCTCCATGCCGCTTCGACGGGAAGGGCTCTCGCGGGCACAGTGTTTTTGGTGGGGGCAAATTTCCGGCCTGGTGGAACCGGTGGCGGGGGTTTTGGGCGCCGCCTCGGTGCTGTTGTTTGCTCCAATGCTTCCCTATGCGCTGGCGTTTGCCGCAGGAGCGATGATTTTTGTGGTGGTGGAAGAATTGATTCCCGAATCGCAGCAAAACGGGAGCTCCGACCTGCCCACCCTCGGCACAATGGCCGGATTCACAGTCATGATGGTTCTGGATGTGGCGCTGGGCTGAACCGATGGAATCGGAGCGGGCGCCCACGCCTCATTGGCTGAGCGGGACGTCCTATTCTTCGTCGTCATCCGATTCTTTGATAACCACCTGATTGGTGGTAACGGCATCTACGGCCCGAATGACGGTCATGATTGGACGATGGTCCGAGGCTTCATACGCCAGCGGATGACGGACTGGCCGGGTTTTTTCCCGATTGATTTCCGGAAGCAGCCCGGAGCTGACCAGAAAGTAATCAATACGCGAACAGGTGTCATCTTCACTGTTGAAGTGCGTCCAGACATCCCCTGAGGTATCTTTCGGCCGCAGATCAAAAAGAATGCGCTGACGTTTGCCCATGATTTCCCGCAGCGCAGCGGATTGATACGAATCATTCAGATCGCCCAGCACCAGCACGTTGGCAGACGGATCATTTTTTAGCGCCCGACGCACATGCTTATTCAGCAGACGGGCTTCATTGCGGCGCATTTCGGTGTGCCCCATCGGCGAAAATACTTTCGCCTTCAGGTGAGCCGTCAGGATGCGCAGGGCATACGCCGGATTGACTTGTACGACCACATCAATGAACCCGCGTGCCACAGGCATTTTGGCTTCCCCGATACTGTAGAGATCGTTGAGGTGAGAGTCGCGGATTGAGAAGGGAAAGCGACTCAGCAACGCCATGGTGATCTGCGATTTTCCGCGCTGCAGGTATTCCACATGCTCATACGCCAGGCCCGCCTGCTTCAGCGAAAACAGAAATTCCTGAAACACCGCCGGATCACCCATTTCCTGCACGGCCAGAATGTCAGGATTTGCCTGGCGTATGATTTCGATGACGGCCTGACGCTCCTTCGCCGGTTTGGGATCGTTGTTCTGCCCGTCGCCATCACGATCCTGCAGGCTGTATTGATGCACGTTGTAGGACATCACGGAGATTTCATCCGGACCGGGCCCATCGTCCGGGCCGGCACTCTTCTTCTCCTGCCAACGGCATCCCGCACACGGCCCAAGGAGCGCGATGAACAGCAGGAGGACGAAAGGTCTCCAAAACAGAATGAGCATATGACGCCAATTATTTCCGATAAGCCCGCTCAATGCGTTCGGCCACGTCCTTGAAGCCGATATCCACCGAATAGATTTCCTTGTAGCTTTCCACGGCCTGCTCTTTTTGCCCCATCTGCTCGTACAGCGCCCCCATGGCATAGAGTACATCTTTCTTGCTTTCGTCCATCCCCTGCATTTCCGAGGCCGCTTTTTTCAACTGCTCCAGCGCAATGTCCAGTTGCCCTTTTTTCTCAAAGCAAAGGGCCAGATAGTAGAGTGAGCGGGTACGCCGCTGCGGGTTGCGCTGGGCGCGCTGGAACTGCTGGATGGCATTGTTCAGATCGTCCTGCTCGAAAAGCAGTTCGCCATAGGTAAACGCAAACTGAAGGTCATTCGGATAGCGGGCCACGCACTCGCGCGCGTTGTTGATCTGAAATTCATGGCGCTCGACCTCCTTCGCGGTGGCTTCCTCCGCGCGGCCGGCAGCCTGCAGCTGCTCGATTTCCTGATCGTATTGTTTGATTCGATAGGTGCTGATGGCCAGGTCCACCTGCGGATCAGGCACCTCGGACTGCTGCTGGGCCTGGTTCAGCACGTTGATAGCCTTCTCATAATTCTTGCTTTTAGCATACAGGTCGGCCATGGAGCGATAATGGTTGATGTTGGACGGCTCCTGACTGATCTTTTGCTGCAGCTCATTGATCATGGACGGAATGTCCACCACCGACTTGACCGCCTTCGCCTGCTGTTCCAACCGCTCGGCCTCGCGGGAATCTTTCATTTTGTCGCGGAACGAGCCTTCCTTTTCCCAGTTTCCTTTTTTCAGCGTGGCCAGCGCGGAGGCATCCTTCAGCGCTTTCTGAGCCTGCTGATCTTTCGGACGCAGGTTGGTGACAACCTCCAGGCAATCACGCCCCTTCATCGGCTCATCCATGCTGATGTACAGCGCTCCCAGGCGGTTCAGCAGGTCAATGTCCTGCGGATAAAACTCCCGCATCATTTCCCAGGTCTGCACGGCGACTTCCGGCATGTTGGCCGCCACCGCCGCCTCATCCAGCAGCTTGACAAACTGAATGTTGGCGGGATCTTTTTTCAGCAAATCCTCGGCCATACGAAGCGCCTTAAGCGGTGCCTTCTTCAACGCGCCTTTGGCGCCCATGACTTTGATCCCGCCGAACAGCGAAGAAACCGAGTGATTGGTTTTTTTCCCCTTGAGCTTCTTCAGCTCGGCAATGCGCAGATATCTGCGGGCAATCAGCAGCCGGGGCTCCATATCCAGAACCGCCAGGAACATATCCACCGCGTAATCCAGATTCCCCCGCTCCACGGCGGAGAAAGCCTTGTTGTACAACTCCCGGACCTTGCGGCTGACCTGTTCAATGCTGACTTCTGCCATACCCACGGCTCCTTTCTTAAACTCCGTTAGAAAACATACGAAAAGGTTCACCCGGTGACAACCTTCTTATCACAACAATCTGCGCAACGCGCGAACTCTTTACAGCCATGCGCAAAACGCCCGGAGTTCCATGCAAAAATTAATCGCTCTCCGGCGGTTAGAGCTAGTCATCACGAAACCAATATGCCACAAAATGCCCCTTACGCGCCGCCGTACAATTCAACGATGAACTCAACATGCTACATGCTCTGTATCGCAGGATTTCTGCTTGCCGGCCTATCGCCGGCAAGGGCCGTAACGGATTTTCGCACGGCCACCGCCCCGGACGGACGGCCCTGCGTATTGCTGAAAACCATTGCCCGCACATACACCCTCGACTACGACGCGCCACGCAAAGAGACGTTCACACTGAGCAGCCAGTGGACGACGCTGGAATTCGCCGCCGGAAGCCGAAAACTTCAAGCCAACGGACTGCTCATCTGGCTGCTTGAACCGGTCAGCCTGGCCCGCCGACGCCCCGCCATTGACCTCGAAGACGCCCGCCTCCTGGTTGACCCACTCCTGCGTCCGGACGATTATCTGAACCGTCTCGGCCATCATGTCGTTGTGCTGGATCCCGGACACGGCGGACGCGACCCCGGCGCGCGCAGTAAACGCGGACAGGAAGAAAAGGATCTTGCGCTGGATATCGCCGCACAGACCCGGCGGATTCTGGCCAATGCCGGCTACAGCGTATTCATGACCCGCGACAACGACCGCTACCTCACGCTGGACGAACGCACAGCCAAAGCGCGCAAATGGAAGGCCGACCTCTTTGTCAGCATCCACATGAATTCCAGCGCCGACCGCGCCTCCAGCGGACGCGAAACGTTTATTCTGAGTGCCTCCGGACACCAAAGCACCAACGACCGCGGCAAGGCAGACCGCGCCAACCGCCTGAGTCATCCCGGTAATCGCCACGATGCCGCCAACATGATTCTCGGTTATTACGTGCATAAGAATATCATGAAGGGAATCCCGGGGATCGACCGCGGACTCAAGCGGGCACGCTTTCAGGTGCTGAAGAATGCGCCGTGCCCCGCCCTGCTGGTGGAATGCGGTTTTCTTTCAAATGCCCACGAGGATCAGCAGTTTTCATCGGTGGCCTACCGCCGAAAAACGGCCGAAGCCCTCGCCGCCGGCATCATGAACTATCTGGCCGCCGTGCAGCGCGCCAAGGCGGCCGAGCCCGAAACGCCACGCTGAGAGCGCCTTACTCCATCGCCTGAGGCGACACGGACACCCCCGGCTCAAAATCCTCGCCGCGATCCAAACTGCTCCGAATGATGTCAGAAATATTTTCCGCACGAATGCCCCGCCAGAACACGCGCCATTCACCCGTTTTAAAATATCCGTCCGACTGCTTTTCATACCATTGGTTGATCGGATTCGTGCTGCGAGCCCGCCAAAACAGGCGGGGATGATCATTCAGCATGGCATCCCACAACTCCTGCGCCAACCCGACGCCCCGCGCCTCCACGCCAACCGCAAACTTGGAGAGGTACGATCCCGCCGGCGTGTTCTCCAGCAGGGCGGCCCCCATATATCCCCGCTCCACATAGGCTTCCTGTACATGATCAAGCAGCGCCGGATTCGCCACCTTTCGACCAAAACTGGATTCAAGCAGCGTCAGGAGGCGGACGCGGTCCACCTGCGCCATATCCGTATGCCGATCAATAAACGATCCTTTACGAATGACGCACCCGGCGCCCTTCACCGTGAAGAGTTCCTCCATCAGATTCCAGGGTGTCGCCACCGAAATGTGAAGCCCGGGACATCCATTCAAAAGCTGCTCCGCCATTTCCGCCAGCGGCCGGTCCTCCTCCGCCAGCAGCGGACGATCACTCCGCGCGGTATAATAAAATGGCAGCGGCTCTCCTGCGGCATTCTTCAGCGGCCCTCCCGGGCGAATGACGTGTATGCGCCTGGAGATCTGCGGCGTCAGCGCCCGCAGAGCATCCGTCAGCGCCCCCCGCTCAACCCGGATGATCCCCGTACAGCGCCGCGCCCGGCAGTCAGCCAGAAAGCGCATGGCTTTTTCAACGTCCCCCGCCGTCCATTCTCCCCGCTCCGGCAACGAACAATCCGCATACTGGTGCTCTTCTCGCAACAACAGCTCCATCATTTCGGAAGCCTGCGGCCCGTGCAGCAGCACCACCGGAAAAAGCTCCAGCCGAAGCAACGTACTCAGGTCGAACGTGAACGCCGGCGCCGCCTCTTCAAATCCCGCACGCGTCGGACACAGAATGGCAAAAGCCGCCGTATTGCTGCTGAGAAATTTACTCAGATAAAACTCGTACTCGTCCCGGCGTCCGATGCTGTCCAGAAACAACCGGATCGTCCTGCTCAGTAGAATGGGCATTTTCCTTCCTCCGCGGTTCCTAACCCTGAAACGCCGACACATTACGACACCCGCCCGCCCCTGACAAGCCGTCATCTGACACCACCCTTGTTTAGGGCTTGTATCGACGGGCAAATCCATTTAGCTTCCTGCAAATAGCAACAAGGAAATCATTGAGTGCGGCCATGAACCCGACCGATTTTGCATGTGAACACTGCGGGTATCCCTTTGACCCCAAGCGGACGGTCAAAGGACCCGTCATCTGTCCGGCCTGCGGGTTGACCGCTCATCCGCACCAAAAGGCACAGCGCACATCCTTTCTCAACCCAACAGCTCCGGGCCGTACGATACGAATCATTCAATCCCTCGCGCTCCTTTTGATCCTGAGCGTCCTGCTCTTCAATTCCATCAGCCTCCATATGACCCGCCGAACGGTTACTTCTCTGCGCGAAACCGTCAACACACTCGCCGAAGCCGCCCGGCAGGCCAACGCTCCCGAACCGGCCGGGCAAAGCGCCGCCGATGTACCGATGGATACCGCCAATGCTCCCGCAACCAACCTGCCACCCGGGGAAATGAACGACGAATCCGCCGACGCCCCCGATCCCCGCCTGAATCCGCTCTATCGCGCACTCGCGGAACAGATGGACGCCCGCCATCCCGTGGCCTTCACAAACGACAACGTCAAGCTCCGCCGCCAAAACGGGCAAATTCTCCGCGGACAGTATCTCGGCCTGAAAGATGGTGCGGTCTTACTGTTGCAGAACGGGGAAATTCAAAATATACTCCCCGACCAATTGGATCGGGATTCCCGCCTGCGCGTGGACCCCGCCTATCGTGAAAAGGCCATTCAATTTCAGATGAATAAAATGACAGAGAACAATCAGGGCGAACAGCAACCGTCCGCTTCCCCGGGGAGATGATTATGAGCGATAAAGAAATCATCACAAAACTCGAACAGACCAACCTCGAACTCGGAAAACAACTCGTTCAATCAGAACGCATGCGTTCATTGGGGACCCTTTCAAACGGCGTCGCCCATCATTTCAACAACCTCCTGTCGGTGATCCTCGGATACTCTTCCTACATCCTGAACCGCGAAAACCTCTCCCCGGAAGCCACGACCGCTCTGCAGAAAATTTCGGAAGCGGCTCAGCGCGGACGCCGCCTGACCGACGAAATTCTGGCCTTCGCCGGCAACGAAACCGAAGAGTTCAAAGGCTATCATGTGCATGATACGCTCCTGAGCGTGCTTTCCCTGCTCGAACTGCAAACGTCCGGCCAGATCGAAGTCAAAACAGAACTCCGCGCAGAAAATGATTACGTCGCCGCGCCGCAAAGCGCCCTCCACCAGATTGTGTTCAACTTGATCACCAACGCCATCGACAGCATGCCCACCGGCGGCACACTGATCGTCCGCACCGCCAATGTGGCCATGTCCGGCGACCAGTCCGGCCAGGGCTATCTGCGCATTGAAGTGGAAGATACCAGCGGATTGATCTTCGACCAGCCTGAATCCGAAGAAGGATTCCAGATGAAGGATCGGGTCGGCATGAAACTCTCCAGCGTCTACGGCATCGTCGGAAAGATGGAAGGCACCGTACTGATGTCCTCCAAACCCGGCGACTCCGCCCGCGTGGAAGTGATCCTGCCCACGGCCCAGCCCAGCGAAATCGGCGCGACCGAAAAAACAGCCTCCAAAAAACTGGACGCCTCTGTCATTTGGGTCGTAGATGACAATCCCACCTTCCGCGAAATGTGCGAAGTGGTCCTCGCCGAAGATAAACACCTCATCGAAAAACTGGCCTGCGGAGAAGATCTGCAAAAACGCTGGAAAAACAACGGCCCCCACCCTGACCTGCTCATCATCGACTTCAGCATGCCCGATTACAACGGCCTGGAACTCGTGGAGTGGCTGCACGAACAGAAATCCGCCGTGCCCGTCATTCTGGTCAGCGGACTCTCCGAAGATCAGCCGGATATCAAACAGGCCCTCTCCTACCGCCGGGTCTTCTTCCTGCAAAAACCCTTTGCCGCCAGCGAACTCGCAGACATGGTCAACGTCGCCCTCGGCGAAAACCTGCTTGATTAAGCCCCCTTTTTTTACCACCCCTACAGGATGATTCGGCACTATGGCAGCAAAACACAAAGGACTTGGACGCGGACTCGATGCGCTCATTCACGAACGTGAAAGCGAAGAACCAAAGGCGGAAAAAACGGCCGTAGCCGCCCCTTCCGCCGGGCCCATGGAACTGCCCATCGCAGAAATCAAACCCAATCCCTGGCAGCCCCGGCACGACTTCGCCCCCGAAGCTCTCGAAGAACTCACGGCGTCCATCCGCGAAATGGGATTGCTCCAGCCTCTCCTCGTCCGCAAAACCGTATCAGGATATGAACTGATTGCCGGAGAGCGACGCCTCACCGCCGCCCGCGCCGCCGGACTTGACCGCGTCCCCGTCATCCTGAAAGAATATACCGACTGCGAAGCGCTGGAAGTCGCCCTCGTCGAAAACCTGCAACGCCAGGACCTCAACATTTTGGAAGAAGCCGAAGGCTACCAGGCACTGGGCGAACAATTTCACCTCACCCAGGAACAAATCGCGCAACGAGTCGGCAAGGGCCGCGCCACCATCACCAACGCCCTGCGCGTCCTGAACCTGCCCGAAAAAATTCGCGACCTCCTCCGCGCCAACCAGATTTCCCTCGGACACGCCAAAGTGCTGCTCGGGCTCGAAATGGCCGCCGAGCAAGTCATCCTGGCCGAGCGAACCGTCAAGGAAGGGCTATCCGTCCGCGCCCTCGAACACGTTATCGCCAAACTCACGCGGATCCCGAAAAAAGAACGCGCCCGCCGCCCCGACATGCCCGAAAGTCATCTCCGTTATCTTTCCGACAAGCTGCACCGCCATTTCGGAACCGGCATTCATCTCACGCCCTGCGCCACCCTCTCCGATGGACGCAAAACCAAGGGCTCGCTGGAAATTGAGTTTTATTCCAACGACGATTTGGACAGGATTCTGACGCTCCTCGGCCTGACCGAAGATCTGTAGAACCGCCATGATCGCGCGCCGCCCTCTTCTTTTTCCGCTGACACTCGCCCTTCTCTGTGCGGGCAGCATCCTGACCGGTTGCCGCCCATCACCCGCAAACCCGGCCAACGAAGTCCCGGATATTCCGCCCACCCTCTTTGACTCCGCCAACGCCTACAACGAAACCGCCGCCATCGCCGCCTGCTACCCCCGCCACGCCGGAACCCCGGGCGCCGAACAGGCCGCTCTCCATATCCGCAACCGCCTACAAACCTTCGGCCTCGAATCCTTCCTTGATTCATTCAGCGACCCCACCCCACGCGGCACCCAAACCTTCCACAACGTCTTCGCGCGCCTACCAGGACAACGCCGCGGCCTCATCCTCCTCGCCTCCCACTACGACACCAAAAGCGGTATCCCCCCGCCCTTCTGCGGCGCCAATGATTCCGCCTCCAGCTCCGGCGTACTCCTGGAGCTTGCCCGCGTTCTCGGCCCCTGCACCAACCTGCCCCAGGAAATACTCTTCGTCTTTTTCGACGGCGAAGAATGCCTGAATTATTACCAGGTGCACGACGGACTCCACGGCAGCCGCCGACTCGCCCGCCAGTTGCTCGAAAATGACCGCGCCGACGACGTCACCGCGCTCATCCTGATGGACATGGTCGGCGACCCCGCCTACACCATCACCATCCCGCAAAACAGTTCCCCCTTCCTGATCAGTCTCGCCTTTCAAGCCGCCGAGCAGGAAGGCATTCGCCCTCAATTCTCTCTGTACCGCTATGCCATCGGCGACGACCACGAACCCTTCTTCACCGCCGGCATCCCCGCCATCAACCTGATTGATTTCCAATTCGGAAGCGCCCCCGGACGCAACGACTACTGGCACACACCCGAAGATCAAATGGCCCGGATCAGCCCCGAAAGCCTCGGCCGCACCGGACGCGTCGTCCTGCACATGCTCAACAGCCTGCTGCGCAGAGAATGATGGGCATGATAAAGTCCGAGCGCCCCGCCACGGGCCTGAACACCCGCCAAAACGCCCCAAAACTGACCGAAAACGCCCATAATTCGCCAAAATCCCCCATTTTTCACTACGAAACACCCCAAACTCACGAAATTTGGATGAATCAGAATCCCCAAAGGCAAAAGTACAGCCTGCGCTACGAGCCGGCAGATTCCCGCGAATACCCAACTCGCGAGACACTTCGGCGCAGGGTTTATTCGTACGAAGCACGCGATTGACCGCGTCTTGTTTAAAGGCGTCATCAAAATAACGCCGCGTCTTCACTTCATGGCTTGGTGTTGTCATAGCTTTTTTCACTACCAGCTAAGACCCACCACTGTCTACTTTTTCGGGGGAGGCTCAAATGTGCATGCCGTCCAGACATTCGGCGGTCCCGGGGCGCGCAAGTTTAAATCACCAGGCGGCGGAGGCCCGCCGCCCTCCACACAAAACAAAGACACCCAAGAAGAGTCCGGATCGCAGCGCCGGCTGTATTCGAACGCGACGGAGTGCGTCCCTCCACCTATTCATTCGCGATTCGTATTTCTCTGCGCGCTCCGTGCCCTCAAGCGAAGCGGGCGGGCGCACGCGAAGACGGGATTTTCCCTGAAATTAGTATTGTGCTCTTTTGGGGGGCCTGCTCATAATGAGTTCAGTGCGTGGCCGGATGGATGGACCACGGAAAATAATGCGCAAACGCCAACAGACAAAAGAGGTGTTCCGATGGATAAACAGACACTCATCTCAACCGTAATGGATTCCTGGAGTAAAATGGGAATTACAGCCGCCCGCGGCCAGGGAACAGATCTTTCCATCGACACCGAGCTGGTGGATGCCGGGTGGAGTACGGGCAAAAAGACTCTTCGCTATGAGGCATCCGTCCTTTTTGATGAATCCAGCCAAACCGTTTTCATGCACGAGAAAACCATCGAAACCGGCGGCGGGCTTTCCTTCGGCGGACAAAGCGAAACGTCGTTTCAAAGCGGAAAGACGCTCTTTCGAAAAGTGAAAAGCGTGCAGTACGGTCCGGAAGGCAAGGTGCTGGAGTACGAGCTGGATCTGGGCGCTATTCCGAAAACCGTGAAACAGGCCGCCCAGGAGGCAGGATGGAAATTTAAAACCGTGCTGCGCAAAAAAAATGCGCGGTGGGCCAATGAGTCCGGCGATGCGGAAGAGCCTGCGCAAGCGGCGACGCCGAAGGGCGCATCCGAGGCCGCGACGCCTTTGCGGGTGACCGTCGGCGCGCCCGCCGCCCCCGCTCCGGGCGACCCGGAAACAACCGGACGCACGGGATCTTCCGTGTGGAGCCGTCTGGCCGTAATCGGGTTGAGCCTGATTGCGGCATTATCGGCACTGCTGCTGATCGGCGCAAAGGCTTCGGCAGGCGGATGGATCAGCCTGATCATCATTGCAGTCGGCACCTTTCTGCTGCTGCGAACGGTTCGGCGAAAGGGCTGCCTGCTTCAGGGAGTCATCCTCGCACCGGCTGCGCTGCTGCTTCTCATTGCGCTGATGGCATCCATGCCGGAAGGCGGCTACTCCACGGCCGCGCTGCATAATGCCGTGATGACCACGGCCGTCAATGAATCCGGACAGGCATTGGATACGGTGACGGCCTTTCCGAGCGATGCGCCGCAACTGGCGGTTTCCGCGGAATTGCGTCACGCGCCCGATGGCACCGCCGTTCGTTTCGTCTGGTATTACCTGACGGACCAGCAGCGGGAAATTACCTCGTTCACGATGAACAACACGGATCGCGGTTCGGACGTGTATGTATTCAGCACGCTTAATAATCAGGGGAATTCCTGGCCTGCCGGCGATTACCGGGTTGATCTCTTCGTCGATCAGCGCGAAAAACCGGATCTCTCCATTCCGTTCAAGGTGGAATAATACTAACCGGCTCGGAAAAGACGGACGCGCAGAACGCCTGATCATCACGCGTTCAAATGGGCGTTCAGGTAGTTTTCCAGATCCTGCCGGGCGCGCTCTGACGCGGCGGACGCGCGTTCCCGCTTACCGAGCCGACCGGTATCGGGCAGATCCGGCAGGATGCCGAAATTGGCCTTCACGGGTTGAAACCCTTCGGCGGGCGCGCTGGTAATGTAATGCAGAATGGCCCCGAGCATCGTGGTGCGCGGCAGTTCAAGCAGAGGGAGACCGCGAATAAACCGTGCGGCATTCAATCCGGCCAAAAGCCCGCCGGCGATATTTCCGCTGTATCCCTCAATGCCGGCGAGCTGTCCGGCGATGAACAAATCCGAACGCGCGCGGGTTTGCAGCGTGGGATGCAGCACTTTCGGCGCGGTGATGTAGGTATTGCGGTGCATCTGACCATACCGGGCAAACACGGCATGCTCCAACCCCGGAATCATCCGGAATACCCGTTCCTGCTCCGGAAACTTCAAATTGGTCTGAAAGCCGACGAGATTGCACAGTGATCCGGCAAGATCATCCTGACGAAGTTGCAGAACGGCATGAGCCCGGCGGCCGGTGCGCGGATCCGTCAGTCCGACGGGACGGAGCGGGCCAAAAGCGAGCGCATCGTGTCCGCGCGCTGCCATGATTTCAATGGGAAGGCACCCCTCGAAAAAATGTTTTTGCGCGGCGCGCACACCGCTTTCAATCACCTGCTCGAAGGCTTTCAGCGGAATGCGTTCGGCACTCAGCAGCGCATGAATGAAGGCATCATATTCCACGCGGTTCATGGGGCAGTTCAGGTAATCGCCCTCATCCGTTTCGCCCCGCTCGTAGCGCGAGGCGCGAAAAGCCAGGTTCATGTTCACGCTGTCCTGTTCCACCACGGGCGCAAGTGCATCGAAGAAAAACAGATGTTCCGCCCCGGTGAATCGGGCGATGGAATCCGCCAGCGAATCGGAGGTCAGCGGGCCGGAAGCGAGTACACATGGTCCTTCGGGAATGGCCGTCACTTCTTCACGCCGCAGGCGAATGTTCGGGTGCGCGGTCAGGCGTTCGGTGACGCGCCGGGCAAACGCCTCGCGCCCGACTGCCAGTGCGCCACCCGCCGGTACGCGACATTCTTCCGCGCAGGCCGCCAGCAGCGAGCCGAGGCGGTTGAGCTCGCGGTGAAGCACGCCGGTGGCCCGATCCGGCAGCGCCGAGCCCAGCGAATTGGAACAGACCAATTCTGCCAGCTGATCGGTTCGATGGGCGCCGGTGGATGTTTCAGGACGCATTTCATACAGGGTGACGCGAAGCCCGCACTCGGCGGACTGCCATGCCGCCTCGCATCCGGCCAGCCCGCCGCCCACCACGGTGAGTTGTGTTTCCTTGTCCGTCATGTCGTTCCGTTCTGTAAAAAGTTCGGTGTCTTATAGCGGCCTTTGTCGTGGATGCCAAGCGGAACCGCCGCCCTGCGGATCGTGCCTCGAAAATTCCGTCGGGGAGGCCGGACATCATTCTTTACAATTCGGGCGGGGTGCTTCAGAATCGCCTCGTTTCAATGCGGGTCATTGGTCAAAGAACGCCGATACACAGGAGGGATAAAGGGATGTCCACACTGAATGATGTGCTGGAGAAAAAAGGGAGGGAAGTGTTCACGGTGTCGCCGGATGAACCGATTCTTAGCGTCATTCACCGGATGACGGAGAAGTCCATCGGGACGGCCGTGGTACTGGAAAACGGAAGGCTGGCGGGCATTATTTCCGAGCGGGATTTTATCCGAAAGGTGGTTGGGAGCGGCAAGGCGCCCGAAGGCGTCCGGGTCAGTGATATCATGACGCGAAGAGTCTTTTTTGCCAAACCGGAATCGACGGTGGAGGATGCGCTTCAACTGATGATCAACGAGCATATCCGCCATTGTCCGGTGATGAAGGACAGTCAGCTGGCGGGCATTGTTTCCATCGGCGATCTGGTTAAGTTCAAACTGGGCGAACAGGACGCCGCCATTCGTGATTACCGAAAGTATATTTTCCAATCCTATTGAGTTTTTATGAATACTGCGGACCGTTTTCGCTGGATGGAAACCGCTGCTCCGCTGCGACTGGGAATCAGCACCTGCCTGCTGGGTGAACCGGTACGCTACGATGGGCAGCACAAGCTGGATGTCTGGCTGCGGGACCGGCTCGGGGCATTCGCGGAGTATGTGCCGGTCTGCCCGGAAGTGGAGGCCGGGTTCGGAACGCCGCGCGAGGCGATGCGGCTGGTGGGAACCCCCGAGGCCCCGCGACTCTATACCCAGCGCACCAAACAGGACGTGACCGAACAGATGCAGCGCTGGATTACGCCCCGGATTCGGGCATTGGAAAATGAACGGCTGGACGGCTATATCTTTAAGAGTAAATCCCCCAGCAGCGGAATGGAGCGCGTGAAGCTTTATCCATCCCCGGAAGGCGGGACGCCCAGCAAACAGGGCACCGGACTTTTTGCCCGGGCCTTTATGGATCGCTTCCCCCTGCTGCCGGTTGAGGACGAGGGACGGCTGCATGATGAAGCCATCCGGGAACATTTCATTGAACGGGTTTTTGTGATGCACCGCTGGAACACGATGCGAAGCGGGCGTGTTGCCGTTGCGGATTTGCAGGCGTTTCATGCGGCGCACAAGCTGCTCCTCATGGCGCATTCGCCGCAAACCTACCGCGACCTGGGCCCGCTGTCGGCCCGGGTGACCCGCGCCAACCTCCGGGCCTCGCTGGATGAGTACATCATCACCTGCATGAACGGACTGAAGCGCCCCGCGACCCCGGCGCGGCATATCAACGTGCTTCAGCATATTGCCGGTTATTTTAAAAACGAATTAAGCGCCGACGAAAAGCAGGAGCTGGCGGAAATTTTTGCGGCGTACCGAAGCGGACAGGTTCCCCTGATCGTCCCGATTACTCTGCTTAATCATTACATCCGAAAATTCGGGAACGAATACCTCGCCGGGCAGGTATATCTGCATCCGCATCCCGCCGAACTGGCGCTGCGAAATCATGCCTGAGGCCTGCCATCCTGTCAGCGGATCTGCAACAGGCATTCCACGTCCATGGCCTGCACATCAATCAAAACATCTGCATCCGTTATTCGATAGGAATCGGGTTCGCTCAACAGGGTGGCGAGCGAATTATTTTCCGCAAGGCGCTTCGTCATGATCGCGCCATAACCGACTGTTTTGGAAACACGCTTTTCAAGAATTTGCACATTCATTGTTTCGAGAAGCTGCTCGAAAACCGGCCATCCGATGAAATGCTTTCGGACCTTGAACAGGGCGATTTTCACCCGCCCGTCCTTCATCCTGCGCATGACGTTCGGCATGACCCGGTCGGGTCGCGCATCCGCGGGCAGATTGCCGGGCAGAATGTACCGCTCGGCGCCATCGGATCCCTGTTCAACCGTCGCCATGGTATAGATGGGTTGCCAGGCATAGACCCCGCATGGAATCGGCGTTACATGCGCGTTGAAGTACACCAACCGCTGCGATACGCGCACCATTTCCCGGATGGCTTTTTCCGGATACAACAGAAACGGAAACACGTTGTTCTCAAAAACAAAAGAGAAACGGCGGTCTGGAAACGCCAGCTCAGCGGCGTCGCCTGTTGAAAAGGCGGAGTCGGGATATTTTTGGCGGGCGCGGCGTATGTGTTCGAGGGAGGCGTCCATGCCGGTATAGTTCTGCATGAAATTGTTGGCGCGCAGTGTCTCAAAAAACGCGCCGGTACCGCACCCGACTTCCAGCAAAGAGTCCGCCGCCTGCCCGTGAGCACGCAGCAATTCCAACAGGCGCAAAAATTTGCTTCCGCCGGAAGAGCCGAACATTTCCGGATAGATCAATCCGTTTTCCGTCCGCCAGCGAAGGACCTGATCGTCGCGGGCCCGATCCGTATCATAGGCATCGGCCACGGCCCCCAATTCAAAGGGATTCCGGGGATACGGGGCGTCTTCGGGGGCGGTGTCGGACATGGCAAACCTTCCGGTGATCAGGCGAACATTTCTCTGCACAGCATTTCGCCGGCCCGAACCGGCCTGACGACGGATTTGCCCGTCAGCTCATCCAGCATGGACGGTGGAAGTCCGTTCCCCGGACGCTGCATCACCACCATCTCCGGGATCAGCACCGCGCCGGGCGGCAAATCCCGCGCTGCGAACAGGCTTCGGCGCGCGACCCGGGCAGTGTCCTGTTCCTGTTCGACCGGCTTTTTGCAGCCATCGCCCAGCGCTTTCTCCACATTTCGAATGGCATACACCAGGGCCTTGAGTTCCATCGGCTCCAGCGAAACGGCATGATCCGGTCCCGGCATTGAACGGCTTAAGGTGATGTGCTTCTCAATGATCGCCGCGCCCATCGCCACGGCGGCAATGGGAATTTCAATCCCGCGAGTATGATCTGAATAACCCACCGGCACACCAAACCGATCACGCAGCGTATTCATGGCCCGCAGGTTCACCCCGGATACATCCGCCGGATAGGCCGACACGCAATGCAGCAGCGCCCAATGCGAACAGCGTTCTTCTTTGAGAATGCGCACCGTGGCATCCACTTCGTCCATCGTGGCCATGCCCGTGGACAAAATCAGCGGGATCTGCTTGCGGGCCACATGCCGGATCAGCGGATGATTCGTTAAATCGCCGGAACCGATCTTGATGGCAGGCACGCCGAGCTCAACCAGAAAATCCGCACTCGCCTCATCAAATGGTGTGGAAAAAAAGGCGAGGCCTATTTTTGCACAGTGCGCTGCCAGTGCGCGGTGATCCGCTTCTGAAAGTTCCAGGCGCCGAAGCATATCGAGCTGGCTCTCCCCGGCGCCGGTACGCTCCCGCTGGTACGCGGCCTTCGGTGCATTGGGACTCACCAGTTTTTCTGAGCGGAAGGTTTGAATTTTTATCGCGGAGGCGCCGGCCGCTTTGGCTGCATCGGCGAGCTGTACGGCACGATCTAAAAGCCCATCGTGATTGACGCCGCCTTCCGCAATGATGCAGCAGGGCGCACCGTTCCCCACAGGCGCCGATCCAATTGTCCAAGTGCGGCCGCTCACAGTCCGGCCTGCCTTTCCTGCTCCGCCAACAGGGAAAATACTCTTCTCATAAATGGGGTGCTCCCGACTTTTTACGCCGCCCGAATAATCACCAGAACGCGGTGAGGGTAGCGTATGCGCACCTCTTCTGCAAAATCTTAAGGAAATTTATTCAAAAATTTAACAGACTCGGAGCGGTGGCGTATATTGACCCGCGTTCACACCATACAGCTTTCAATGGATTGAAGGTTGAAGCGGCACGGATTGCTTAACCAGGTATTCATTGGGAGTGGTTATGATAACACACGCGTCCGGCGTTCCCACCCTGTATTACTACACAAATTTTCAGCCCGTCTTTGACGAGATGAAAAAGTTTACCAACAGCTACAGCCGCCTGCTGCAAAATTCGGCGGCGTTTTGGAATCCGTCCATTCGAACATCGGTTCATATTAATCCGCGCTCCGTGGAGAGGGCCATTAATACACCGACCGTTGGACGCAATGTCAACATCGTAGGATAACAGGAGGTGCATCATGATCGTCGAGGCTTCCGGTAGTTTTGTCGGTTCAAATTTTATTGATATGACTCCGCTGTTTGAAGGACTCACCAAACAGCTGCATAACGCCACGAGAATGCTTCAGCATAATGCGGGCTTCATGGATCCATCCATAAAACCCAATCTTTATGTGGACCCGCAGAGCGTAAAAAACTCCGTAAAAATGAACAACATGGGATCCTCGGTTAATCTTGTGGCCTAACGTACACGGCGAATATCAGCTCGTTGTTCCACGGACATGGTGGCTCCCACAGGGGCGTTACAGGACGTACCAACGAGCTTTATTTTTTCTCATGCAGAAAAAGCCGGACGACTTTTCTGCGCGTCCGCCCTCCCGTTCAGGCGACGCGGGTAGAAAATAATGTTTCCAGGGAAGGCATCGACGCGAAGTATTCACAGGCCGTCTCCGAGGGCATCCCGGATTTCCTGCCGCTGTTTTTCCATCTCTTGGATTTCCTGTCGCCAGTAGGCTGTGCCGCCCCAATCGGGAGCAAGGCGCGCAAAGCCGCCATCAGCCGCCTGCCGCGCACACCAGGCCGTGTAGTGTACATAACGCATGGCCCGAAGCGCCTCAATCAGCCGCAGCGAGGCATAATCGAAATCCAGAAAGGTTTCATAGCCATCCAGAAAAGCATCCATTTCCGCCCGGGAGTCCTGCAGACGCCCGGGGAGCAGCATCCAAACGTCCTGGACGGGAGGCCCGATGGCCATATCATCAAAATCAATGATGTAAAACGTGCCGTCTTTGCGGTCAATGAGGTTTTGGGCATGGCAATCCGCGTGGATGCGCTGCATTTGGATATCTTCAAAAAGCGGAGACGTTTCGCGGATCATGCCGCGCACGGCCTTCTCATAAGCGGCGCACAGTTCGGACGGAACGCACCCGGATGAAAGAATGGCATCGAGTTGCTGAGCGGTGGAATGCTCCGGGTGCATGGTAAGGCGGGCGGAGGGTTTTCGGCGGGCGCCCACCTGATGGGTGCGGGCGAGCAGTCGACCCAGCTGCTGCCACTGTTCGATAGAAGGCTCATCGCAGACGCGCCCGCCGCGGCGCGGAAAGACGGCATAAAACAGGCCATCTTCTTCGCGAAGGGTTTGCCCGTCCGACCCGGCCAGCGGTGCAATCACGGGAACATCGTCGGCCTGCAAGTCCGTCATGAACTCGTGTTCATCCAGCAGAGCCCGGCGGCTCCAGCGCCCCGGACGATACGCCTTGAGAATGTATGCCGATCCGTCATCGGCCTGCACTTCATACACCCGATTGATGTAGGAATTCAGCGGGCGGCAATGCGCGGCGCAGCGTCGTCCAAGAACCTGTTCGGTCAAATCCAGGACCCGGTCGGGCGTCAGTTCAGAAAAGGAGGAATTCATCGGAGGGCAGCATTCGCGGCCATTAGTGGCCGGAGTTGGATGGGCGTCTGTCCGCCATTGGATATCCCAAAAGCGATTGGGCCTTTTCGCGTCCATCCTCGACCTGAAGATCAATTTTTTTGCGGCTGTGCACGGCGGATTCGATACGCTCGATATTGGCTACGCTCTGCACCAACTCATCTTTCATTTCTTTGAGGACAGAGGTGACGTTGGCATCGAACGAATCCATGGCGCCTCCGAACTCTTTCCGAAACACATCGCGCAGATAGCGATTCAGGTCATCAATGCGCCGACCGATTTCCTCGGATTTAATCTGGCTTTTTTCAGCCATTTCAATGGCCCGTTTGGAGGATTCCGCCGAGATACGCCGCATCAGATGAAGCACATAGAGCGAAAGAATCAGTAGAAAAAGAAGCATCCAGAAAAGCACTTCGCCGGTGTTTGCCTGCAGGTGATTCATCAAGCCGTCATACCAGGCTGTCCATTCGTTATTCATGGGGGCTCCTCCTCGGTTTTGTTTTCACCGGGCGTGTGAAAACCGCAACTCATTGCCAGGTTCAAATACATCTGCCGCCGGCCTTCCGGCTGCTGTTCAAGCCATTGAGCGAAGGCCTGATGCTCGGCCGCCACCGGGTCCACGGCCGGGGCGGCGGCTTCCTCCACCTCCACGCCTCTTCTCTTGAACAGGTTCAACATAGATCGTTCCCTTCCCCCCCCCCCACTCAGGGACTCCACGCCATTCGGCTTCCAACTTCCGCAGGCCGCATCAGGCCGAAAGCAGCTCCAGGGCCCGCAGCGTTGCGGCCAGTTTTGCTTTCTTCACCTCATCCATTGGGCACAGCGGCAGGCGGTATTCTTCCTCGATCAGCCCCATCATGGCCAGCGCTGCCTTTACAGGCACCGGATTGGTTTCCAAAAATAAATCGCAGAACAGGGGGTAAAACTTCCGGTGCAGTGCCACGGCATCCGCCACCTGGCCTTCAAGCATATCGTGAACCATATCCGTCACCGGCTGCGGGGCCACATTGGTTGCCACGCTGATCACACCCAGTGCGCCGATGCTCATCATGGGCAGCGTCAGGGAATCATCCCCGCACAGCACTTCAATGTCGCAGGCATTCAGAATCTGCGAGACGCGGTCCACGCTGCCCGCCGCTTCCTTGATAGCCATCACCGAAGTATGTCTGGCCAGGCGTGCCACCGTCTCCACGGAAATTTCCCTTCCGGTGCGGCCAGGCACATTATACAGCACGACAGGAAGGCCCAGATCCGCGATCGTGCTGAAGTGCCGATACAGTCCTTCCTGGCTGGGCTTATTGTAATACGGCGTCACCTGAAGTGTTCCATCCGCGCCGACATCCTTGGCCCGCAGCGTCAATTCGATGGCCTCCGCCGTGGAATTTGCTCCGGTTCCCGCGATCACTTTGACACGCCCGGCGCAACACTTCACCGTCTCTTCAATCACCTTGACGTGCTCGTGCATATCCAGCGTCGGCGATTCCCCCGTCGTGCCGACTGGTACAATCCCGTCCACCCCGCCTTCAATCTGCCGCTCAAGCAGTGTCGCATAGCATTCGTAATCCACTTCCCCGTTCTTATTAAAAGGGGTCACAATGGCCGTATATGAACCTTCAAACATGAGCGCTCTCCACTTCTGCCGTTCCCGTGACCTAAAACCGCACGGGACACTGATTTTTAATGGCCGCATCATAGTCCCGCCCCTGCCGTCCGTCATTAAAAAACAGGAAAAAAGCTTTGCGCGGGGCTTCGGACGCCGCCTGCTTCCGATCACGGTTGTACGCTTGATTTTACTCCGGGAGTGTTTATCGTAGGACCATTTTCACCCCCGGGAGATCAGCTTCGTGATGAATATGTTTCAGGATTACGATGATTGCCGCCTGTGTCCCCGCCAATGCGGCGTGAACCGCCGTGCCGGCATACGGGGGCGGTGCGGGGAGACCGATGAGTGCCGCGTGGCTTCCATCGGCGCTCATCACGGCGAGGAGCCCTCCATTTCCGGGTCCGAAGGCTCCGGCACGTTGTTTTTTTCGGGCTGCTCCTGCCGCTGCTTCTTTTGCCAGAATTACCAGATTTCACAGGATGGTCTCGGACAGGAATACTCTGCGGAAGCCCTGCTGCAAAGCGCCCGAGCGCTGGCTGAGCAGGGGGTACACAATCTGAATTTCGTCACCCCCGATCATTTTTGGCCGCATGTGGAATATGTATGCCGAGCCCTGCGCTCCGAGGGCGTTTCCATTCCGTTTCTCTTCAACAGTTCGGGCTATCAACAGCCCGACATGGTCTCTCGTTACGCGGAGTGCATGGACATTTTTCTGCCGGATTTTAAATTCTCCGATGCCTCGCTCGCCGAACTCTGCATGGGTGATCCGGCCTATGCCGATATCGCCCTGCGCGCCCTTCATAAAATGGTTGGTCTCAAGGGATTTCTGCGTCCGTTTGATGAAACCGGAGACCAAACCGCCCGCCAGGGTGTACTGGTGCGTCATTTGGTGCTGCCCGGATATGCCGGCGACAGTTGTACCGTGCTGAAAACCCTCGCCCGCGAATTCGGCCCGAAACTGCCGCTCTCCATCATGAGCCAGTACACACCCGTTCCGGAATGCAAAACACGCGGACTCTTAACGCGGCGCCTGCGCTCCGAAGAATATCGACAGGTCACGGATTGCGTGGAAGCCCTGGGTTTTGAACAGGTATATATTCAGGATGACCTGGGGGACGACGCCTTTCTACCGGACTTTTCCGCGCACCAACCGTTCGAAGGCAACGAAAGGGGCGACGGGGAATGAGTGCTCCCCCTGCACCACTCCGTCCCGCCGGGGGCGATATCTTTCGCACACTGGCCCCGCGTTATGATTGGGCCAACCGAATCATCTCGCTGGGACGCGACCGCTCCTGGCGTCGCATTCCGGCCAAACACCTGCGCCCCGGCAACCCGCAGGGAGCTCTGCTGGACGCCGCGTGCGGAACAGGCGACCAACTGCTTGCACTGCTTCAGGGCGGATGTGCCTATCGTACCATGACCGGCCTGGATTGTTCCGAACCCATGCTGGAGCAGGCCCGAAAAAAATCCGTCCTGATGCGCTACGCCATTCAATGGGTCCGCGCCTCCGCCGAGGCCATGCCCTTTGGGAATCACGCCTTTGATACCGTCACCATGACCTTCGGCCTGCGCAATATGCCTAACCGCCCTGCGGTCCTGCGCGAACTCCGCCGTGTGCTCGCGCCATCCGGGCGCCTCGCGGTGATGGAATTTTCCATGCCCGAACGCGGATATCTGCGTATGCTAATCAGGGCCTATCTGACGTCCATTCTGCCGTGGGCGGGCGGCGCCGTCACCGGTCAGTTTCAGGCCTATCACTACCTGGCCGAGTCCATTCTGCGTTTCCCGCGGCCGAACGTTATCCGGGAAGAAATGACGGCGGCGGGTTTTTCCGACGTACAGGTCATTCCTGTGGGTCTGGGCTGCGTCTATCTATACCTGGCGTAGCCGAATCAGATTGGATTCGCCTTCTTCCACGCCTCCAGCTCATCGACCAGCAGAGTCGTCTCTTTTTCCATTTCTTCCAGTTTCTGAGCCATTCCTGCCGAGTCACCGGCACGGGCGGTCTCTTCCAGCGCCAGCGCTGTTTCGGCGAGCCGTTCTGCGCTCACATTGGCGGCAGCGCCGCGAATGCTGTGCGCCTGCTGTGCGACTTCTTTTCCGTCCCCCTGCGCCAGAGCGGTTTTCAGCTGAAGCAGATGCCCCGGCAGCCGTTGCGCATAACCGTCAATCACAATGCGAATCAGGGCGATGTTGTTTGACATGCGCTCCAGCAATTCTCCCTCGTTGAAGGTCGGTTTTTCCGGCTCTACAGCAGCCGGGGGTTCGGCGGCGGCGCGGCGCGTAGAGCCTCCGGGAAGCCAGCGCTCCAGCGTCTCAATCAGTGTGCGCGGATTGAGGGGCTTGGAGACATAATCATTCATGCCGACTTCCAGGCATTTTTCCTGATCGCCCCGCATGACGTGAGCGGTCATGGCAATTATCGGCACGGCGGGGTCAAGCACGGGCGTCTCCCTCTGGCGAATCCGGCGGGTGGCTTCCAGACCATCAATGACGGGCATCTGCACATCCATCAGCACCAAATCATATTTCTGCGCAATCAGGGCTTCCAGCGCTTCTGCGCCGTTGTTGGCCACTTCCACGTTCAGTCCCAGTTTTTCCAAAACGCCCACAGCGACCTGCTGATTGGTCACATTATCCTCCGCCAGCAGCACGTTCCCCTGCAAAACCCGCGATCCGTACGGCGACAGCTCGCGACGGGCCGCCTCGGCATCCGGATCCGCCTGATGCAGGTGGCCGGAAATCACCCCCACGGCGCTGTCGAACAGATCGGATTGCCGAATCGGCTTGGTCAGGTAGGCGTCGAAGCCGAGTTCCTTCATGCGTGCGGCGTCGCCGCGGCGTCCCATGGACGTCATCATAATCAGGTGTACAGCCCGGAGTGTTTCATCCGAGCGAATCAGTACGCACAGGTCGGCGCCGCTGATATCCGGCATCTGCATATCCACGAGAGCCACGGCAAACGGATCGCAGGCCCGTTGCGCCGTGCGGAGTTTCTGCATGGCGGAGACCGCGCTGTCGGCTTCTTCCGGGCGCGCCCCCCAGGCGTTGAACTGACGAATCAGCACTTCCCGATTGGTGGCGTGGTCATCCACAATCAGTACACGCGCCCCGCGCAGCAGTTCCATGGAGGCGTCGGCATCCCGCTTGGCGATCGTCTGTTTTCCCAGCGTGACGGTAAACGAAAATTCAGATCCGCGGTCGGGTTCGCTTTCCACCTCAATTTCTCCGCCCATCATGCCCACCAGCTGTTTGGAAATGGCCAACCCCAGGCCGGTTCCGCCGTATTTACGGGTGATGGAGGTATCGCCCTGGCTGAACTGCCTGAAGAGGGAGCGCATTTGCGAGGCGGTGATGCCGATGCCCGAATCCTTCACCACGAACCGGAGGGTGGCGGTATGTTCCGTTTCTGCCTGCGGATACACGCGCACCGACACTTCGCCGCGCTCCGTGAACTTGAGCGCGTTCCCCGCCAGATTCATCAACACCTGCCGCAGGCGGCCCGGATCGCCGCGCAGGAAGACCGGTGTTTCGGGATCAGCGGCACAGATAAACTCAAGACCCTTATCCTGGGCGCGCATGGCCAGCAGGGAGGCGAATTCCTCCAGCAGGTTGCGCAGATCGAAATCAATGATTTCCAAATCCATCCGACCCGCCTCAATCTTGGAATAATCCAGAATGTCGTTCAGCAAAGCGAGGAGCAACTCGCTGCTGGTCTGTATGGTTTTTGCGTAGCGGCGCTGCGTGTCGGTCAGTTCGGTATCCAGCAGCAGGCTCACCATCCCCATCACTCCGTTCATCGGGGTGCGAATTTCATGGCTCATATTGGCGAGAAAGTCGCCCTTCACCCGATTGGCCCTGTCCGCTTCCTCGGCCAGGTGGCGGGCCTGCTCGTGAGCGAGTTCCAGTTGTGTGTTGGCATCGATCAAGGCTTCCAGCGCCTGCCTGTGCGCCGTCTGGTCGATCATCACATTCAGGAAAAACTTCTTCCCCTGCTGCTCGATCAACTCTCCGGAAAACAGGACGTTCATTTCCCGGCCGTCTCCGAGGCGAAACAGAATCTCCCGCGGTGCGGCGCGGCCGGTCTCGCGCACTTCACGTTCCAGATCCGCGATTTCTTTCGGATCCGCCACAATACCGAGATCATCAATCGTTTTTCCGATCACATCCTCGCGCTGCAGATTAAAGGTTTGGAGGAAGGAACGGTTGACCTCGGTGATGGCATGATCATCCAGCCCCCCGACGCTCATCAGTGCCGGGTTGTTGTGAAATAAGCGGTCGAACTTTTCCAGGGCTTCCTGCTGGGCGGTGAGGTCCTTGCTGATTCCGTAAATACACTCCTGCCCGTTCCACTGACCGAACCAGGCGCGGGTATCCACGGGTATGAGCGTCCCGGCTTTGCTTTGCAGCGGCAGCGGACAGGTTGTTCGCTCGCGCTTCATAATCTCGGAAAAAACGGCTTCCGCCTCGCTGCGCTGCGCCGGCGCGTGCAGATCAAGCAGCATCATGTGTTCCAATTCATCTTCCGCGTAGCCGGTTTTCCGGATTGCCGCCGGGTTGGCATAAAAGATTCGCCCATCCATACGGCTGATGAAAATCATGTCTTCCACGGTGTCGAAGAGCATCCTGAAGTTGGATTCGCGCTCGCAGACGCGGGCAAACGCCTGGCGGAGCTGCCACTCGACGTGACTGGTGATCGACCAAAGCAGTGCGAAAAGACCCAGCATCAGTATGGCGGCCAGGCAGAACTGACGCAGGAGGTCGCCGGACTGCCGTGCCGTTTCCGCCGTGACGTTCTGCAGGATGACCAACCCGGCCGCCGGCTTTCCGGAGTAATCGGCTATCGGGATGCACACCTCATCATACGTCAGCCCCTCTTCACGGAGTCGGGAAACGATGCCGGTTCCAAACACCTGCGACTGCTGAAAAAGAGCGGATAG
The DNA here is from genome assembly GCA_964542025.1 of uncultured Verrucomicrobiota bacterium. GTDB lineage: Bacteria > Verrucomicrobiota > Kiritimatiellia > RZYC01 > RZYC01 > JAQVYB01. The sequence goes on along the minus strand of CAZISY010000031.1, from coordinate 7,113 downwards.
TTTTTCAGGAATGACGGGGAGCGTGGAATGCGCCACCACGGTATCCGGATAGTCGCTCCAATCACTCACAAATCCGTAGGCCTTTTTTCCCGCTTCATAGTTCTGGCGTGAGGTGAATTCCTTGCGTATGGCCAACACCACCTCCAGGCCGGTATCGTCGGACAGCATATTGATGAGGTGCCCAACCTCCATACCCAGCTCAATAAAGCCATCCGGCCGTCCCTGATCGTCCAGCGGGCGGACGTAGCGCAGGGTGAACGTACCCATGGCGCCCAGCTCGATGCCCCAAACATCCTTCCCGGTGCTTTCCGCCGCCAGCATCGTCCCGCGGTCGATCCGCCCCCCCTGATGATTCAGCCGGTGAACGCGCATGAAGCAGTCGCGATTGGTCTCCACCAAATAGAAGTGCGAGATGGGATTCCGTTGCTGCATGGACGCATAAAGCGGAACGGCGACGGCGGAAAGCGTATTGCTGTTTCGGGAACGCCAGGCTTCGCGCAGGGCGCTGCTTTGGGTCAGCGCGTCCATGTACGAACGCAGCATTTGCACCTCACCGAAAAGCAGACGATTCCACTGCATGGCGACATGATCAGCATGCCGCCGCATATGCCGCTGCGTCTCTTCGCGTTCAGATCGGTCCTGATACACGAAAACACCGAACATGCCGATGAACATCACCGCCATAACCGGCGTTACAATCCAAAACCGTATATTCAGCGCTTCGGCCATCCTCCTCCGACTGATCCACAAAATGGCCGCCACGCATCCAATCAGTGCCAGGTAGCCGCCCAGCGTGACCAGCAGCGGATACCGGCGCGCATCGGCCGTGCGCCTCTGCCAGTTCTCGGCTTTAATATCCATCCCGACCAGCATCAGCACGCCGCCATTTTTCGGATCAATCACCGGAGCATACGCGCTGACAAACGTTCCGTATTCATCCGTGTAGGGCCCTTCAATGAACGGACGCCTGCTGTCGAACGCCCGGAGAATCCGTTCGGTCGGCTGCTTGTAAATGGTCCCCGGCGGCGAAGCCTCGGGAAGTTCCACCGGAATGTTTTCCGGTCCGAACACCAGGGTTCCGTCGGCGCGGCGGGCGACACTGTACACGCTCAGGTATTCGATATCGTTGCCCATCATGGGCAGAATGAACTCGCCGTTGGCCACCATGTGATCATGAATGGCCCGGTATTCCACGCGGTCGTAATCCTCCAGGGTGAAGGAAAGGGCCTGAATCATTGCAGGGTCCAGGGTTTTCGCGAATTCCACCGCCTGTTCCAGCAGGGCCGCCCGCATGGTGGCATCCAGGTGGATTTCCCGCTGACGCCCCCACAGCCAGCCGAGGCCCGACAAAACCAGAAAACCCAGCAAAATAGCCAACGACTGCCAGAGTACGGTTTGTTTCATCCGGATTTTCATAACATCAACTCCCTGCCTGCCGTGTTCGTCGGGGCCAGTGACTCATGCACAGATGCTCCTAACACAACGCGCTCCGCCATTCAATCTTCATCGCCTGCCCGCCATGAATGAAACGGGGTTGAATCACCACACCATGACGGTAATTTCGCGACGGTCGTGGTAGAGCTGCTTCACCAGCAGACGGCGGGGCGCGCGGCTTTGCAGGTATTGCAGGAGCGGACGAATCGCCGCATAGGGCTCCTGCTGCGGGATTTTCATATTGCACACCATGCGTTCCGCCCGCCCGCTTTCCATCCAGCGGCGAATCAACCCCAGCGCCACCCCCGGCGCCACCAGCATGTCTGAAACCATCCAGTCCAGCGAACGCCCGCCCGGCGGCGTGAAGGTCAGGCCGTTTTCCTGCAGGTGCGTAACCCGACCGCCCGGCCAGAACGATTTTGGCGGCAGCTTCAGCGGCCCGTGATCCACGGCCAGCACTTCGCATCCGCGTTTAAGAAAGGAATAGGTCCAGCCCCCGGGCGCGGCGCCCAAATCCAGCACCCGCTGCCCCGCCTTCGGAAACTCCTTCATCCGCACAAAGGCCTCTTCAATTTTCAAATAGGAACGGGACGGGGCCTGATCATCCATCTTCATGCGGAAGGACGGGGCCGCCTCCCCCGCAGGTTGAACACTGTGCCACAGGCCCTGTTCCGTGAGGCACAGCTGAAGCATCTGTTTGGCTTTTCCGCTTTCCGGCTCGCGCCGCAGTGCCGCGCGCAGCGGATCGGCTTTGGCGAGCAGGCGCAGAAGATGCGTGATAATACCGCGAAGCCGCCGGGTATGCTCCTCATGGTCGGCGGATTCCGGGGTAAACATCCCGATCGCCCACGGCTCGCTGATGGCGGTGATACGGGCAAACACCTTCGACACCGTTTCAGGAGTGATCGGCCGCAGGGATCCGGCTGGTATCCATTCCGCCCGGCTCAGTCGCGAGGATTCAAAAACCCGATCCGAACCGGCAGGATGTTTGGCGGCCACGCACCCTATGCCGGCCTTTTCCGGAGTAATGCCGCCATCCCGCAATTCTGCGCATAGAGCCGCTTCAAAACCCGCGCGGCACAGTAGTAGATCTGTCGTCTGCATGATTGATTTCATTACCGTATTATAACGCGGTGCCGCCGGGTGTTTCCGGGGGGGCTTTGTAGCGCGGCGTCAGGGCCTGAAGCAGGGAATCCTGTATCTGAATGCGTATGGTGGATCGCTTCATGGCATCCACGTTCACCGGGGGTTCTTCCACCATTCGGCCGCTGTCAATCCGCAGGATCAGGCGCTCCAGAGCATCCCGGGAGGTCGGGTTGTCGCCCAACTCCACCTGTTCCACGGGCAAATGATCCGGCAGGGCAAGTTGGCGCCGCAAATAATCACTTTGCGAGGAAATATGAAACGCCTGCCTGCAACTCGGACAGCGCCCCGTCTTGCCCACATCGTAGTCGCGCACCCATAATTTCTGCCCGCACTCGATACAGCTCATTTTAAAATCCTTTTCCCCGGTGTCGCGTACCAGGAAAAATGCGATAGGCGGAATGGAGGAATCCAGCGGCAAACTGCGATAAATGCCTTTTAAATAGTCCATGGAAAGCACGTCCAAATGCCGAGCGAGAATCACGAGCGCATCAGCATCGGCCACATGTTGGTGCCAGTAAGGGTTGATTTTGGGGTCACCGGCCAGCACTTCCAAACGAAGGTGAAATTGACCCAGTGCGCATCCACCGGAACGATCCGTGGCGTCTGCACAGGTATTCTTTACGAACTGCTCGCCCAGTTCCTGATAGGAACACAGCAGCAGGATGTTCAGCGTGTCCCGGTCTTTTTTGGTTTCTTGCACAGAAGCGTCCTTTCCGGGTTTTCACCGGCCTCATCACGGTCCGCCGCTTACCTTACGGTGGCGGAACCGTTGGATAACCCGAGGAGCGTATACACCCATTTCCCCTGCCCCGTAAAAGAAAAAGCGCGGCAAAAAAAAGCGCCTGCGTTTTCGCAGGCGCTTTATGGCAAACGGGATACCCCGCCGTTAATTCACTTTCTTGGCTTCGCGGCGCTTCTTGACAATTTCCTCGGCCAGCGCGAAAGGCACGGCTTCGTAATGCTCAAAGTGCATGGAGAACGTCGCCCGGCCCTGCGTCATCGTACGAAGCGCATTGGAATAGCCGAACATTTCGCTCAGCGGAACCATGCCGCGCACAATTTTGCTGCCATGCTGATCCGTCATGGATTCGATGCGGCCGCGCCGCTGACAAACCGAGCTGGACACCGGCCCCATGTAATCTTCCGGGGTGGTGACTTCGAGCGACATCCACGGCTCAAGCAGCTGCGGACGCGCCTTGCTGAACAGCTCCTTGAACCCGGCGCGACCGGCCGATTGAAAGGCGAAGTCGCTGGAGTCCACTTCGTGATAGGAACCATCGTACAGCGCCACGCGCATGTCGACCACAGGATACCCGGCATACGATCCCGCAAGCATGGCCTTGATCACGCCCTTTTCCACGGAAGGAATGTATTCCGACGGAATGTGACCGCCCTTGATTTCGTTGATAAATTCAAATCCGTCACCCGGATTGGCCGGCTCAAGCCGCAGGCATACATGGGCAAACTGACCGCGTCCGCCGCTCTGCTTCACATGCTTGTAAGCACCCTCGATCGACGCCGTCGCCGTTTCGCGGTACGCCACTTCCGGACGTCCCACGGTGGCAACCACGCCGAACTCGCGGCGCAACCGGTCCACAATGATTTCCAGATGGAGCTCGCCCATACCGGAAATAATGGTTTCGTTGGTTTCTTCGTCAAACGACACCATAAACGTCGGGTCTTCATCCGCCAGACGGCGAAGTCCTTCCCCCAGTTTTTCGTTGTCATTGCGCGACTCGGGCGCAATGCTGATCGAGATCACCGGCGCCGGAAATTCAATCGCCTCCAGCAGAATCGGTTTGTCTTCCATGCACAGGGTGTCCCCCGTTTTGGTTTCGGACAGCCCCACCACGGCCACGATATCCCCGGCTGAAGCCTCGTCAATGTTTTCCTGACGGTTGGCGTGCATCCGCAAAATGCGGCCGATGCGCTGCCTCTTGTCGCTCGTACTGTTATACACACTGGTTCCGGCTCCGATTTTTCCGGAATAAACGCGCATGAAGGTGAGCTTACCCATGTGCTTATCCGCCATGATCTTAAATGCCAGTGCCGCAAAATCGGCGTTTTCGTTCGGCTCCAGCTGATTCCCGCCGTGTTCGCAGATGATCGGGGGAATTTCATTGGGCGCCGGCAGGCAGTACACTACGGCATCCAGCAAACGCTGAATACCCTTATTCTTAAACCCCGACCCGCAATACACAGGCACCACGCGCCGCGCAATGGTGGCTTTGCGGAGAATCATACGAATTTCTTCGGTCACCAGGTCGCCCTGCTCCAAAAACTTCTCCAACAGCACATCATCCTGTTCCGCGCATTTTTCCACCAGATTCGCGCGCCACTTACGGGCCTTCTCCACCTTTTCGGGGGGAATGGCTTCCTCATAATATGTCTGCCCCTTGTCGGCGTCATCGTAATAGATGGCCTTCATCGTCACCAGGTCAATCACGCCCCGGAATCCGTCTTCCTTCCCAATGGGAATAACCACCGGCACGGCATTCGCGCCAAGCGTCTGCTGAATCTGTTCAACCACCGAAAAGTAATCTGCGCCCACCCGGTCCATCTTGTTAATAAAGGCCAGCTTCGGCACATTGTATTTTTCGCTCTGGTGCCAGACTTTTTCGGACTGCGGCTGCACACCGCCCACCGCGCAAAAGAGCGCAATCGCCCCATCCAGCACGCGCAAACTGCGTTCCACTTCCACCGTAAAGTCCACATGCCCCGGGGTGTCAATCAACGTGATCTGGTGATCTTTCCAGAACGTCGTCGTGGCGGCGGACGTAATCGTAATACCGCGCTCCTGCTCCTGCGGCATCCAGTCCATCACGGCCGCGCCGTCATGCACTTCGCCCACTTTGTGCGTTTTGCCGGAATAAAATAAAATACGCTCCGACACCGTCGTCTTGCCGGCGTCAATGTGCGCCATAATGCCGATATTTCTGACCTTCGAAAGATCCTTTACACTCATACTGCCTCCGCCTTGCCTCTGCGCCGCCCCGCACGGGTACGGCATACTTTTGTTATTTATTTCGGGATAGAAGGGGCGGCAATATGCGCTGCACGGCCCGCTTCTTCAAGATAAAAAATGCAGTTACCGCTCATTTTTTCAACCCCCTTTTCACCACCGGCCCGTCCGCTCTTTCCCCCCCCCGATCTTCCCGCTATACATCGGCATGCCCCCCCTCTATACTTCGTTCCATCCGTGACCCGTATGAAACCTTTTTCACAGCAGATTCAAGATAAACTCAGCCGCCTCCCGGACCAGCCCGGCGTCTACATCATGCGCGACCGGCGCGGACGCGTCATTTATATCGGAAAAGCCGCCTCCCTCCGCAACCGCGTACGCCACTACTTCCAGCCCGCCACCCTCCGCAAAGCCGACCCCAAACTCCGCGGCCTCATCCGCAGTATTGAAGATCTCGACTTCATGCCCCTCAAAACCGAGGCCGAAGCCGCCATCACCGAATCCCAATTCATTAAAGACTACAAACCCCGCTACAACATCCTCCTCAAAGACGACAAACGCTTCCCCCTCCTTAAAATCGACACCCACCACCCCCTGCCCGTCATCGCCGCCTGCCGCCTCCAGAAAAAGGACGACGCCCTCTACTTCGGCCCCTACACCAACTCCACCGCCACCCGCGCCGCCAAAGATTTCCTCGAACGCCGCTTCGGACTGCGCCCCTGCACCCCCCTCCACCCCACCCCCGAACACTACAAACACTGCATCAACGACATCATCCGCTACTGCTCCGCCCCCTGCATCGGCAAAATCTCCGAACAGGAATACCGCCACCGCGTCGACGAAGCCTGCGCCTTCCTCCGCGGCGAACGCCCCGAAATCCTCAAAGAAATCCGCGCCGCCATGGAGCAGGAATCCGCCAAAATGAACTTTGAAAAAGCCGCCGCCCTCCGCGACCTGCTCACCCTCCTGCACCGCGTCACCCACGAACGCGCCAAAGCCCGCAAATCCGCCGCCATCCACCGCGACGATGCCGCCGCCGGCATACGCCTCCTCCAGGACGCCCTCCGCCTCCCCGCCCTCCCCCGCATCATCGAAACCTTCGACATCTCCAACATCTCCGGCACACTCGCCGTCGCCAGCATGGTCTGCTGCGTCAACGGCATCCCCGACAAAAAACGCTACCGCCACTTCCGCATCAAAACCATCGAAGGCCCCGACGATCCCGGCATGATGGCCGAAACCATCCGCCGCCGCTACACCCGCCTCCTCGACGAACACGCCCCCCTCCCCGACCTCGTCCTCGTCGACGGCGGCATCACCCAGGTACGTGCCGCGCGCGCCGAACTCAACCTCCTCGGCCTCTCCGCCCTCCGCGTTGCCGGGCTCGCCAAACGCTTCGAAGAACTCATCCCCGACGACGACTCCCCCCCCCTGCGCTTCCCCCCCGACTCCCACGCCCTCCAGGTCCTCCAGCAAATACGCGACGAAGCCCACCGCTTCGCCATCACCTACCACCGCACCCTCCGCGCCAAACGCATCCGCGAATCCGAAATCGACGACATCCCCGGCAT
>CAZISY010000030.1:1881-40673 GCA_964542025.1 uncultured Verrucomicrobiota bacterium | reverse complement strand
GCCGAACAGACGTTCGGCGAGCCTGTGATGAGTAGCTCTTTTCCCGTTGAGTTCTTCATTCGTTGCTTTCCCATTCGTTGGAAGAGCGTGGTGGCCTTTGGTCATTGATTCTGCTGATAAGAACATTCCGCATGGCTCGCAGGGTGATGCCAACGATGGAAATCCGTGTTGGACGAAAGAGGCTTTTGAAAAGTTTCAATGGTTGGAAAAAACGTCCGAAATGTTTCCAATGATTGGAAAAGTGCCCCCGAGGGCTCCGACGGGCAACGGCTCGCGAGGACGCTCGCCCTCCAGGAACTCCGTGTAATCCGCCTTTGCCTTTGGCCATGCGCTTTGCAGAAGGCGTCGTGGCGTTTCCGCCTTAAGAGCACGCTGAAGCGTGTACGTCTAGACATTGTTCCTGTGAATCGGCTGAATGAATAAGTAGTCACATCGATCCATCCCGCGTTCCCACTCAATCCCACTTGTTCCGCCTGTGGTTATTGGCATACGAGAATGTGCATGCCGACCAGACGGTCGGCGGTCCCGGGTGGTGCAAGTTTTAAAACTCAAGGCGGCGGAGGCCCGCCGCCCTCCACACAAACACACGATAAGGCCGGATCACAGCGCCGGCCGTACTCGGACGCGTATCGTGTTTCTCGGCGCTCTCTGCGCCTCAAGCGAAGCGGGTGGTGAATAAACAATCCCTTTGTACAATTGTCCCGATAATTAGCGGGAGGCATATGTAATGGACATTGTCATTGATACATTGGCATTGCTTGCCGTCATTGTGGGAGAACCGGAACGAGACCACATTGTCGAAATTACTTCGGGACACACGCTAATCGGGCCTGGCGTGATTCCGTGGGAAGTGGGGAATGCGTTTTCTGCCATGATGAAAAAGCGCCGCCTGAGCCTCAACGATGCACAGGATGGATTGAGGTTTTTTAATACTGTTCCCATTCGATACGTGAAGGTGGATATGGATAATGTACTGTCGATGGCGAAGCGAGAAAGCATGTGCGCATACGATGCGTACTTCCTTGATTGCGCATTTCGCCATGCGCCTCCCCTGTTGACGTAAGACCGAAAGCTTATGCAGGCGGCGCAAAAAATCGGTATTCATCTCTTGGAGGTATAACATGCAAGTCTACACCTATTCAGAGGCCAGACAAAAACTATCTTCGGTGCTCGATCGAGCAGAATCCAGCAGAGATGAGCTGGTTGACCTGGTGCGGGGCGAGAGAAACAGAACAAGAGGGGGGAAGTTACGTCGCTGACGCGCCGAACATCACCCCCGCATTGCTCGCACGAAATTTCTGAGATCGTATGTTCCTTAGAGAACGCGGGTTTGTTAAGTTCCGGTGCGATAAGGAGTCTGCGTTATGAATGTATTGATTCTCGGAACGGGGCCGGCGGGTTTGACGGCGGCCATTTATTGTGCACGCGCGCGTTTGTCGCCGGTGGTTGTTGAGGGTATGCAGCCCGGCGGGCAGCTCACCACGACCACGCATGTGGAAAACTTTCCGGGCTTCCCGGACGGGATCAGCGGGTTGGAACTGGTCACGGCCATGCGGGTGCAGGCGGAAAAGTTCGGTACGAAAATTCTGCAGGGCGACGTGCAGTCCGCTGAACTCAAGCCCGGCGCGTTTCAGGTGACACTGACCGATGGCACCGTGCTGAAACCCACCTCTCTGATTATTGCCACAGGGGCGACGGCACAGTATCTCGACCTCGAATCGGTGCGGCGTTTGATTGGGCGTGGGGTATCCGGTTGCGCGACCTGCGACGGCTTTTTCTACCGCGAACGACCGGTGGCCGTGGTGGGGGGCGGTGACAGTGCCATGGAAGAAGCCCTGTTTTTGACCCGCTTTGCCTCCAAAGTCACCCTCATTCACCGGCGCGATACCTTCCGCGCCTCGAAAATCATGATCGACCGGGTGTTGTCCGACAAAAAAATAGAAGTCGCCTGGAACAGCGTGGTTGACGAAGTGCTCGACGGGGGCAAAAATGTGGTCACGGGGGTCCGATTGCGCGATGTGAACTCCGGCGCGCTGCGGGATCTGGCCGTGGATGGTCTTTTCATGGGCATCGGCCACACGCCGAATACCGCGCCGTTCAAGAGGCAGTTGGAAATGGATGAGAAAGGGTACATCGTCACACAAAATACCCGGACCAGCGTGGAAGGCGTGTTTGCGGCGGGCGATGTGCAGGATTCTTCTTATCGCCAGGCCGTGACGGCTGTGGGTTCCGGCTGCATGGCCGCCCTGGAAGCCGAGCGCTATCTCGGACGAAAAGCGGTGGGGATGCAGGGAAAATAAGCAATCCTCGGTGTTCGCGGAGTTTTCCGATTTCGGTTTTTGCGAAACGGAAATATAATCTTGGCCCGTGAATGCCGGGTGTGGTTAAATGCGCGGCTTCTACATCTGCGCATGTCGCAGAATTTCAAATGGAAAAATCCCGGATTTGGGATCGAAAGAACAACCCCTTGAAGAAGGTGCGCAGCACCCGGATAGTGAACGTATGGCCAAACGAAAGAAACTGACCAGTCTGGAATGGCAGACCTATTTGCGATTGATGACGTATGCCAAGCCGTACCGTTTCCGGTTGGCGATCGGCGTGGTGTTCGGGGTTATTTTCGGGGGATCCACGACCGGCATGATTCTGGCGCTTCAGAAAAATTTCAAGAGTCTGGGCGACACAGAGGGGTTGGATTTTCAGATGGTACTGGCCATTGCGGCGGCGCTCCCGCTATTCGCGGTCCTGCGCGGGTTGGGGGATTTTGCGAGCAAGTATCTGGTGGAGTGGGTGGGCAACCGGGTGGTGATGGATTTGCGCAACGAAACCTTTAGCCATATTCATGATTTGGGGCTGAATTACTTCACACAAAGCAGAACCGGCGAGCTGATTTCACGCACCACCAACGACTCCATGATGGTGCAGCGGGCGGTATCCACGGTGATCGGCGATCTGATTCGCGAGCCGTTTGTGCTGCTCTTTATGATCAGTTATTTGCTGTATATGAATTGGCAGCTTTCCATGGCGAGTCTGGTGCTGTTTCCGATTTGCATTGTGCCGGTGGCGCTGTTCGGTCGGCGGGTGCGCCATGCCTCGCGGGAGGGACAGCAGAAATTGGCCGATTTGGTGAGCATCTTGCAGGAAACCATCGCGGGCGTGCGAATTGTCAAGGCATTCGGCATGGAAGACTACGAGAAAAATCGTTTTCAGGTGCGGAGCCGGTCGGTTTTTTCGCGCCTGATGCGCGTGGCCAAGGCGCGTTCCGCGGTGGAGCCGATTATTGTGCTGATTTCCATGATAGGGCTGGCGCTGGTGTTCCTGTATGCCAAATGGAACGGTATGCGCGGGGATGATCTGATTGGTTACGCGGCGGCGCTGGTGGCTATGTATGAACCGGCCAAAAAGCTGAGCCGCATTCACATCGGCATTCAGGAAAGTTCAGCGGGCGCGGACCGCATTTTCGAGATTCTCAACACGCCGTGCTCCGTGACGGATCGTCCGGGCGCCGCGGAACTGAGCGGGCCGATTCAAACCGTGGATTTCGATCAGGTTTCCTTTGCCTACGAGAATAACGAAATTTTGCGGGAGGTGAGTCTGACGGCCCGGGCGGGCGAGTGCATTGCCTTTGTGGGCAGTTCCGGCGCCGGCAAGACGACGCTGGTGAGTCTGATCCCGCGCTTTTATGATGCCGTCTCGGGCGCCGTGCGGATCAACGGGACGGATATTCGCGAGTACACGGTGAAATCGCTGCGCCGTCAGATTGGTATGGTGACCCAGGAATCGATTTTGTTTAACGACACCGTGGCCAACAACATTGCCTACGGGTCGGGTGATGCCACCCGCGAACAAATTATGGAGGCGGCCCGCAAGGCCCATGCGCATGCCTTTATTGAACAGATGGAGCAGGGGTACGACACCGTGATCGGAGAAATGGGCATGAAGCTTTCCGGCGGACAGCGTCAGCGCCTCGCCATCGCGCGCGCCATGCTGCGCAACCCCCCGATTCTGATTCTTGATGAAGCCACCAGCGCGCTGGATACCGAATCCGAGCGGCAGGTGCAGGCCGCACTGGATGAACTCATGGCGCACCGTACCGTATTTGCCATCGCGCACCGGCTTTCCACCATTGCCCACGCCAATCGAATCGTGGTGCTGGACAAGGGGCGCGTGGCGGAGACCGGTACCCATGCCGAACTCATTGAGAAAAATGGACTGTATAAATACCTTTACGATTTGCAGTTCAGTCCGGGCGTGACGGCGCGGTGATCTCTGCCGGACCATTTGTTGTGTCCTCTTCGTAAACGGCGCGAAAAAAGGATGCCCGTATTCTCACAAATCAGGGAATGCGCTTGATAAGTTGCCGGCGATGATTATAAGTACGATCGTCAATTGGAGCCGCTTAATACATGCGTGAGTTTGGTTCCGGTTCAAATAAGGTGAATCAAATTGGAGGTGGTGAGATGGACAAGGTGAATGTGAAATTTGGTGAGTGGATTCAGAAGGGTTTTGATTTGTATACCAAGGGCAATATGGGCCTGCTGGTATTGGTTTCATTGGTTGCGCTGCTTCTTTCGGTGTTCACGCTCGGCATCCTGAGTGGGCCGATGATGGCGGGAACCGCGCTGATTACCCTGAAACTGGCTCGCGGCCAACAGGCTGAACTGAACGATTTGTTCAAAGGGTTTCAGTATTTTCTGCAGTCGTTTCTGCTCTGGCTGGTATGGAGCATCATTACGATGGTGGCGGTGACGGTGCTGGGCTTTATTCCGTGCCTGGGAAGCATCGCCGCGATTGTGCTGGGCTACGCCGTGCAGACGGCCGTGATGTTTGCCATTTTCCTGATCGTGGATCAGGGTATGGAATTTTGGCCGGCCTCCATGAAGTGCTTTGACGTGATTAAAAGCAATATCTGGCCGTTCCTGGGATTCGGCGTGGTGGCGACGCTGATCGGTTCGCTGGGCGCTATTCTCTGCGGTATCGGCATGATCCTGACCATACCGGCGATGTTCTGCATGTTTACGGTGGCCTATCTGGACGTGTTTGACAAAGGCGCCATTACGGTGAATGCCGTGGAGCAGCCCGCGCCGCCGACGGAAGGTCCGTCACCGGATTCAACCGGAAGCAATGGCTGATTCCTGCCATAACAAGTTGTCGCGCGGGCGCCCGTGGATTTCCTGCGGGCGCCCGCTTTCCTATGGGCGGGTTATCGCGGCGCATCTTCCTCTGGCGGCGGTCACGGGGATTCCGCTTCTCCTGGCACATACGGTGCCGCTGCGTCTTTTCCCCTTGCGCGCATGCAGTTTCCTTTGGCTGACGGGCTATCCCTGTCCGTTTTGCGGGGTGACGCGCGCCTTCTGGCTGATGGCGGAGTGGTGCTTCCGCGAGGCGTGGATATTCTGTCCGCTGGGGGCCGTTTTGTATGCGGCAGCGTGGATGATTTTAGTATGGAACGCCGCAGGTCTGCTGAGCGGACGCGTGATTATTCCTGCAAGCCTATTTGGCTGGGTCGGGCGTCACCGGCGCGCAGTCGGTCTGGGCGTGCTGTTGATTGTGCTGGCAAACTGGATCTACCGCTTGGCCCGCGGATTTTGCTGAGTTGGCCGGTTTATGCGTGATCACATCATGGCATCCCAGGTGGCGGGGGAGGCGAACTGGTTGCAGATTTCCACGATGGTCGCGCGCACTTTCTGCGTCACCAGGTCCATGCGCGAAAGCAGCGCAATGCGTTCGCGGCAGCGCTGATATTCCTTGGGCGAGAGAATCTCTTCCAGCAGTCCGCAGAGTTCGGCGAGGCCGACGAGCACCGTATCACGCGGTTCGGGGATGTCGTCGGAAAGCAGCAATTCGCGCAGACGGCTTTCCACATCCTTGATTTCCCGGTTGTTGATGATGGGATACCGACGGGTTGGGAACACCCAAAGCATGCGTCCTTTTTCTTCTTTCAAAACACCTTTTTCAATCAATTGATTGCGTACCATTTCCTCCAGCGGCGCGGCGGAAAAAAAGATGCTGCCGATACAGTTGGACGTGGGAATTTTATCGCCATCAAGCGCCGCGAGCTGTTGAAGGACGAGGTCGATCACGGGGCGTCCCGTGGGTTCGGTGTTCAGGATGTAAATGAACTCGGCGTCGGAATCGATTTTGTTGAGAAAAGAGAGTTCGCCCAGCACGGCGCCGACGAGCGCATTGTTCAGCACAATGTTTTTATTGGGAATTTCGATTCGGCCGGTGGTTTCATTCAGGGCGAGCAGATAAATTTCTTCGGCAAAGCTAAGCATGACTAAGATCCTTTGTGAGATTGACGGGCCAGTTACACTTGGCCTATATAGCAGGGAGCCCTGCGCATCGGCAAGGGTGGAGTGCGTCAATCTGGGGCCGGTACTGTTTTCGGAAATCGCGTGAAGGCCCAATGGTTTCGGCCTTTTATGGTGTTTGGTGATGGGCTTTCGTGACGCATACAAATATGTTTCCGCCAGGGCTTTTGTGCTACGAAAATGTATTGCGGCGGGCAGCTTTGTGGCGGAGGACGCTGCCTGGAGATTTTTAATAGGCTTACAGTAAACGGGTAATGCAAGGTCGCGATATATTGGCACGATATTTGCTATCTATGCGATGCGGCATTCAGTGGATGGGCGGGGGGACGCGGATTTGATCAGAAGCGGAAGTGTTTATCTAAGGAGAATAAATCGATGAGTGAGATGAAGTCGGTGACAGAGCTGTTCGGCGAAAATGTGTTCGGGTTAAAGATCATGCGCGAGTATCTTTCGGATACGGCGTTCAAGTCGCTTTCGGCCACGATTCGGAGCGGTGCGGCGATTGATCCCTCCATAGCCAACGAGGTGGCTGAGGCCATGAAAGTCTGGGCGATGGAGCATGGCGCCACGCATTACACGCACTGGTTTCAGCCGCTGACCGGTACTACCGCCGAGAAGCACGACTCCTTTCTGATTCCGGACGGCGAGGGCGGCGCGCTTGCGAAGTTCTCCGGCGAAGAATTGATTCAGGGCGAGCCGGATGCCTCGAGTTTTCCCTCGGGCGGCCTGCGGGCCACTTTTGAGGCGCGCGGCTACACCGGATGGGATCCGACCAGCCCCGCCTTTATTAAGTATGACGCCTCCGGGGCCACCCTGTGCATTCCGACCGTATTCTGCGGCTATCACGGCGAGGCGCTGGATAAGAAAACGCCGCTGCTTCGTTCCATGAACGCCCTGAACAGGCAGGTATGCCGCCTGGGCAAGCTGTTCGGGATCGAGTGCAAAGGCAAACGTGCCATTGCCACGCTGGGTGCGGAGCAGGAGTATTTTCTGATCGACAAGGAATTTTACGAAATGCGGCTCGACCTGCTGCAATGCGGCCGCACGCTGTTCGGACGTTCGCCGGCCAAGCATCAGCAGATGGAAGATCATTACTTCGGTGCGATCAAGAGCCGTGTGCTTTCCTTCATGGCGGATCTTGATAAAGAGCTGTGGCGGCTGGGTGTTCCGGCGCGGACGCGGCACAACGAGGTGTGTCCGGCGCAGTTTGAAATCGCCCCCATGTTTGAAGAATTGAATCTGGCGGTGGATCACAACATGCTGACCATGGAAATCATGCGCAAAGTGGCGGATGAACACGGATTTTTCTGCCTGCTGCACGAGAAGCCCTTTGCCGGGGTGAACGGTTCCGGCAAGCACAACAACTGGTCGGTCGGCGGGCCGGACGGTAAGAACTGGCTGAGCCCCGGCGACAATCCGCATGAGAACGCCAAGTTCATGACGATGATTTGTGCGCTGATCAAGGCCGTGGATGTGCATGCCGACATGCTGCGCGCTGCTGTGGCGACTGCCGGCAACGACCATCGGCTGGGCGCCAATGAGGCGCCGCCGGCGATTATTTCCATCTTTCTGGGCGATCAGCTCACCGATATCGTCGAGCAGATTGAAAAAGGCGGGGCCAGCAGCTCCAAGAAGGGCGGGCATATCGAATTGGGCGTGGATTCCATCCCGCACCTGCCGCGCGGCAACACGGACCGCAATCGGACATCGCCGTTTGCCTTCACGGGGAACAAGTTTGAATTTCGCGCCGTGGGATCCGAGCAGAATCCCTCGGCCGCCAACGTGGTGCTGAACACCATCGTGGCGGAAACGCTGGATGAAATCTGCACGAAGATGGAGAAGGCCGTGACCGGCGGCGAGGATTTCAATGCCGCGTTGCAGAGTATCCTGGCCGACATCATCAAGAAGCACAAACGGATTTTGTTCAACGGCGATGGGTACACCGAGAGCTGGGTGGAGGAAGCCGCACGCCGCGGATTGCCGAATCTCAAGAAGACTCCGGAAGCTCTGGCGGCCTATCGTACCGAGAAGGCTCGGAACATTTTCACCAAGTACGGCATTCTGACCGAACGCGAGTTGGAGTCGCGTTATGAAGTGTATATGGAAAGTTATCAGCGCATCGTTAAAATCGAGGCGAAATGTGCGGTAACCATGGCCAAAACGATGATTGCGCCGGCGTGCATTTCCGCTCAGACGGAACTGGCCGAAAGCATTAAAATGGTGAAAGAAGTGAGCGGCGGCTCGGTTTCCGGGGTGCAGGCGCTGCTGGGCGACATCTGCACACAGACGGAGATCATGCTGGCCGCCATCAAGACGCTGGAATCCAAAATCGCCGCGGATGATGTGGCGGGAATGATTGAGGCGACGCACGCCCTGCGCGTGCCCGCGGATGAACTGGAAGGACTGATTCCGGATTATCTGTGGCCGCTGCCGTCCTACGCAGAAATGCTGTTCATGATGTAATGATCGAAGGACAACGTTAAAAACGGCAAGGCGCGCGGCGGTACTTCTGCCGCGCGCCGTTTGATGCCGCGCAAAAACGGTTTGTCATTTCAGGTTGTGAAAAGGAGATTTAAACCATGCAGTCCATTGAACGAATGAATGAAGAAGATTTGGCTCACCAGCGATTGGCCCGCTTCCCCCGGAAGCAGGGCCTGTATGATTCGAGCAACGAACACGATTCCTGTGGCGTGGGGTTTCTGGTCAATATCCATGGGACGAAAACCCATGCGGTGATTGAGAAGGGCATCACCGTTTTAAAAAATCTGCTGCATCGCGGAGCCACCGGCGCCGATCCGGAAACAGGGGATGGCGTGGGGCTTCTTTTTCAGATCCCGGATCCCTTTTTCCGCGCGGTCTGCCGCCGTCAATCCATTACGCTTCCCGAGCCCGATGCCTATGGTGTGGGCATGTTTTTTCTTCCTCAAAACGAGGACGCCCGTGCGCGCTGTATGAAGGAAGTGAACGGCGTGATTGAACGGGAGCAGCTCTCGCTGCTGGGGTGGCGCGAGGTGCCGGTGGATGCGTCCGCCCTGGGCCCCAAGGCGCGGGAAGAAATGCCGTTCATCGCGCAGTGTTTTGTCGGCGGGCTTTCCGGCGATGCGCTGGAACGAAAACTGTTTGTGGTGCGCAAGCAGTGTGAAAAAAGAATCAATGCGTTTTTGGGCGCGGGCGATTTGTTTTATGTGCCGAGTTTTTCGGCGCGGACCATTGTGTACAAAGGGCTGATGCTGCCCCGTCAGCTCGCCGCATTTTATCCGGATTTGAACGATCCTGCGCTGGAGTCCGCGCTGGTGGTTGTGCATCAGCGTTACAGCACCAACACGTTTCCTTCGTGGGCGCTCGCGCAGCCGTTCCGCCACTTGGCGCACAACGGAGAAATCAACACGCTGCGCGGCAATCGCAACTGGATTGCGTCACGCGAAAGCAATTTGAAGTCGGAAGTGCTGGGGGACGATATTCGAAAAGTGATTCCGGTGATTGAGGAAGGCTGCAGTGATTCGGCCGCGCTGGACAACACCCTTGAACTGTTATGTAAAGCCGGTCGCTCGCTGGAGCATTCGGTGGCCATGCTGGTGCCCCAGGCCTGGGGGGTGAAGTATCCGATCGGACCGGATCTGCGCGGTTTTTTTGAGTACCACGCGGGCCTCATGGAACCGTGGGACGGCCCGGCGGCGCTGGCCTATACCGATGGCCGTTTCATCGGCGCCGTGCTGGATCGCAACGGCCTTCGTCCCGCGCGGTACACCGTGACCCGCGATGGTTTTATGGTGTTTGCCTCCGAATCGGGCGTACTGGATATTGCCCCGGAGGATGTGAAGGAAAAAGGTGCGCTGCGCCCGGGCGAAATGATTCTGGTGGATGTTCAGAAGAATCGCCTGATGAAGGATGTGGAAATCAAGAACCGGCTGGCCCGGCGTCAGCCGTACCGCCGCTGGGTGGATGAAAATCGCATTGATATCCACGGGTTCTTCGGTGCGGTGAGTTCTGTCAGCGTGGATGAACAGAAACTGCGCGAGCGCGAAAAACTCTTCGGCTACACCCGGGAAGATCTGAATGTGATTCTGGCGCCGATGGCTTCAGCCGGCCACGAGCCGGTGGGGTCCATGGGGGCCGATCAGCCGCTGGCGGTACTCTCGGAAAAGCCGCAGTTGCTCTATTGGTATTTCAAACAAATCTTTGCGCAGGTCACCAATCCGCCGATTGATCCGTACCGCGAAGAATTGGTGATGTCGCTCATGACCTTCCTGGGCAACACGGATGATATCCTCCGCGAAAGCCCGCAGCATGCCCGACTGGTCAAGCTGAAGCATCCCGTCCTCTCTAACGACGATTTGCAGCGCATTCGCGAATTGCCGCATGAAGATTTTCGCAGTACGACGCTGTTCATGCAGTTTCCGGCAGGGGGAGTCGGACGCGATTTGGAGGACGCACTGGATGCGTTGAGTCGGCGCGCGGAACAGGCGGTCCTGAACGGATTCCGCATCCTGGTGCTGAGTGATCGCGAGATCGAAGCGGGGCAGGCGCCGATTCCGGCACTGCTGGCCGTGGCGGCGGTGAACCGCTATCTGATCAGCAAGGGACTCCGCACCCGGACGGGACTGCTGGTGGAAACCGGCGAGGCGCGCGAAGTGATGCACATGGCGCTTTTGCTGGGATACGGCGCTTCGGCCATCAATCCCTATCTGGCGTATGACATTGTTTCCGATCTGGCAAACAAGGGGCAGCTGGAACAGCACCTGCCCGTCACGAAGGCGGTGGAAAATTACATCAATGCGCTTCGCAAGGGACTGCTCAAAATCATGTCGAAGATGGGCATTTCCACGCTGCGCAGTTATCGGAATGCGCAGGTGTTTGAGGCGGTCGGCCTCAATCGCGATGTGATTAACCGCTATTTCGAGGGGACGCCGTCGCGCGTGGAAGGGATCGGTTTGGACGGCATTGCGTGCGAAGTGCAGGCGCGCTGCGAAGCGGCCGGGCAGAAACCGGCGCACACGGATTTGCTGCCGAGCGGCGGTCAGTACAGTTTTCGTCGCGACGGCGAACGGCACCTGTGGACTCCGCAGACCATCTCGCTGCTTCAGCAGGCCACCCGGGAAAACAATCTGAACAAATATCAGCAGTATGCCGAATTGATCAATAATCAGACGGTTCGGCAGAGTACGTTGCGCGGACTTTTCACGTTTAAGAATACCACGCCGGTTCCGATTGAAGAGGTGGAGCCGGCCGAGGCGATCATGAAGCGCTTTGTAACGGGGGCCATGTCGTTCGGGTCGATCAGTCGTGAAGCGCACGAAACACTGGCGATTGCGATGAACCGCATCGGGGGCATGAGCAACAGCGGGGAGGGCGGAGAAGATGCCGAGCGGTACAAGCCCATGCCCAATGGTGATTCGCGGTGCAGCGCCATCAAGCAGGTGGCGAGCGGACGCTTCGGCGTCACTGCGGAATATCTGGTCAATGCGCGGGAACTTCAGATCAAGATCGCTCAGGGCGCCAAGCCGGGCGAGGGCGGTCAGTTGCCGGGGCACAAGGTGAACGCGGAAATTGCGCGCGTTCGTCATGCCACGCCGGGCGTCACCCTGATTTCCCCGCCGCCGCACCATGATATTTACTCCATCGAAGATATTGCGCAGCTCATTTACGATTTGCATTGCGCCAACCGGAATGCCCGCGTTTCCGTGAAACTGGTTTCGGAAATCGGAGTCGGTACGGTGGCCGCGGGTGTAGCCAAGGGCAAGGCGGACATGATTCTGATCAGCGGCTATGACGGCGGTACCGGCGCTTCACCGCTGTCCTCCATCAAACATGCGGGCGTGTGCTGGGAACTCGGATTGAGCGAGACGCAGCAGACGCTTGTGCTGAATCATCTGCGCAACCGGGTGCGTCTTCAGGTGGATGGACAGCTGAAGACCGGACGCGACGTGGTGATCGGTGCGCTGCTGGGCGCCGAGGAGTTCGGTTTTGCGACGGCTCCGCTGGTGATCAACGGATGCGTGATGATGCGTGATTGCCACCGCAACACCTGTCCGGTGGGCGTGGCCACGCAGGATCCGCGTTTGCGCAAGTGTTTTCGCGGTGATCCGCAGTACATCATCAATTTCTTCCGGTTCATCGCGGAAGAAGTGCGCACCTACATGGCCCGGCTCGGATTCCGCACGCTGGATGAAATGGTGGGCCGCTGCGATCTGCTGGAGATGAATGCCGCCATCGAATTTTGGAAAGCCAAAGGCATCGATCTTTCGCGTGTGCTGTATCGTCCCGAGGCTTCGCCGGAGCAGGTGCGCTGCATGCAGAAGCAGGAGCATGGGGTTGAAAAGGCGCTGGATCTGGAGCTGATGAGCCGCGTCGCCCCCGCGCTGGAACACGGGAAACGCGTGGAAGTGGATGTGCCCATCCGCAACGATCACCGCACTGTCGGCACGATCATTTCCTCTGAAATCGCCCGCCGCTACGGCTTCAAGGGGCTGCCGGATGACACCATAACCCTGCGCTTCCGCGGGGCCGCCGGGCAGAGTTTCGGCGCGTTCGCCTCGCGGGGTATGACGCTGCTGCTCGAAGGCGAAGCAAACGATTTCGTGGGCAAGGGGCTTTCCGGCGGACGGATCGTCGTGCGGCCGGCGAAGAATGCCGTCTTCGATCCTTCAGAAAGCATCATCGCGGGGAATGTGCTGCTGTACGGCGCCACGGCCGGCGAGCTTTATCTCAACGGTCGTGCCGGCGAACGGTTCGGCATCCGCAACAGCGGCGCGAAAGCCGTAGTGGAAGGCGTGGGCGACCACGGATGCGAATACATGACCGGCGGGCGCGTGGTGATTCTGGGGCCCACCGGCGTGAATTTCGGCGCGGGCATGAGCGGTGGGCTTGCCTACGTCTACGATGAAACCGGACTCTTCGATGAGCGCTGCAATCTCGATATGATTGACCTGGAGCTGGTGAATACGCCGGCCGAGGAGCGCGAATTGAAAACACTGATTGAAAAACATTTGCTCTACACCGGCAGCCCGAAGGCCAAGTCCATCCTGGACAATTGGGAGACGGCGCTCGGTTATTTTGTGAAGGTGTTTCCGATGGAGTATAAAAAAGTACTCGGCATGCTGAGCCGGGAAGATGAAGAAACGGCGCGCGCGGAGGTGGTCAATGACTAAGCAACTCGGATTTTTGGAGAAACGCAGGGATGCGGGGTATCGTCCGGTGGGAATTCGCCTGCTGGATTTCGATCCCGTGGAACAGGATTTAACGCACGAGCAGGTGCGCGAACAGACGGCCCGCTGCATGGAGTGCGGAACGCCGTTTTGCCATGGCTACGGCTGCCCGCTTTCCAATGTGATCCCGGAATGCAACGAACTGGTCTACCAGGGACGCTGGTCTGATGCGCTGGATCTGCTGCTTTCCACCAATCCGTTTCCTGAATTTACGGGACGGGTTTGCCCGGCGCTGTGTGAGGCCTCGTGCGTGGCGGGGCTCGGCGGCGAGGCCGTGGCGATTCGGCAGATTGAACGCGCGGTGATGGATTACGGATATGAAAACGGGCTGCTGGGCGTACCGCCCGCAGCGCGGCGCGAGGGTACAGTGGCCGTGATCGGTTCGGGACCGTCCGGGTTGACCGTGGCCGAAATGCTGAACCGCGCCGGCTATCGCGTGACCGTGTATGATGACGCGAAAAAACCGGGCGGCATCCTGCGCTACGGCATTCCCAATTTCAAACTCGACAAGCAGGTGGTGGACCGGCGTATTCGTCTCATGCAGCAGGAAGGCATCGTGTTTGAAACCGGAGTGTGCGTGGGCAAAGATATTTCCTACCACTACCTGAATGATCGCTACGACGTGATTTGTCTGTGCTGCGGATCGCGTGCCCCCCGCGACATGAATGTGCCCGGGCGCGAGAACCGGGGCGTTCACTTTGCCATGGATTTCCTCATGCAGCAAAACCGGCGCGATGATGGCGAGACCATACCGCCGGAGCAGGAAATCAGCGCCAAGGGTAAAAAGGTGGTCGTGATCGGCGGCGGCGACACCGGCTCCGACTGCGTCGGTACGTCGCTGCGGCAGGGCGCGCAAAGCGTACTCCAACTGGAAATCATGCCTAAGCCTCCGCTGGAACGCGCCCCCAACAATCCCTGGCCCGAATGGCCGCGTATCCACCGCGAATCCAGCAGCCACAAGGAAGGCGGCGACCGCCGCTGGTGCGTGAACACCCGCCAATTCCACGGGAAAGCCGGCGCGTTAACCGGCCTGCAATGCGTGGACGTGGAGTGGGTTCGGGAGAACGGCGCCTTCCGCATGGTGGAAAAAAACGGCACGGAATTTGAGGTCGATGCGGATTTGGTTCTGCTGGCGATGGGCTTCACCGGTCCGGGCGAAAACCGCCTGGCCGATGAACTCGGCCTGGCCAAAGATCCCCGCGGCAACATCCGGGTCAATGCCGATCATCAAACCAGCGTGCCGCATATCTTCGCCGCGGGCGACATGGTCAGCGGGCAGTCGCTCGTGGTGCGCGCCATCGCCGACGGCATCGAAACGGCCAACGGCATCCGGCGCCACCTCGAAAACGCCGCCCGCGCATAAACCCCGTTCCTGCGCGGAAAGAATTTCCAATGGTTGGAAAAATCGTCTAAAAAGTTTCCAACGGTTGGAAGTTTTTGAACGCGTTTTTCCAATCATTGGAAAAACGGGATGGGCGGGGCACTATGGAAAACGGGCAGATGGAGACGCCGGTCTTTGTGGTGGATACGGCGCGGTTGCGGAAGAACCTGGAGCGGCTGGCGGAAGTCAAGCGGCGTACCGGGTGTAAAATTCTGCTGGCGCAGAAGGGGTTTGCGCTGTGGAGGCTGTATCCGCTGATTCGGGAGTATCTGGACGGGGTGTGCGCCAGTTCGCCGAATGAGGCGCGGCTGGGCCGGGAGGAGTTTGATCGGGAAGTGCACGTCTTCGCGGCGGCGTACAGCGATGCGGACATGCGGCAGCTCGCGCAGTGGGCGGACGAGGTGGACTTCAATTCCTTCGCGCAGTGGAAGCGTTTCCGGGCGGTCGTGGAGGGAGCGGGCCGGCCGATTCGCTGCGGGCTGAGGATCAATCCGGAGTGTTCGACGCAGCGGCATGCCATTTATGATCCGTGTTCGCCCAATTCACGGCTGGGCATACGGCGGGCGGATTTTGAGGGGGAATCGCTGGAGGGCATCACGGGCTTTCATTTTCACACGCTGTGCGAGCAGAATGCGGACGCGCTGGAGGAAACGCTGACGGCGGTGGAGCAGCGGTTTGGTTCGCTGATTCACGGGTTGTCGTGGTTCAATTTCGGGGGAGGGCACCACATTACGCGGCAGGATTACAACCTGGAGCTGCTGTGCCGTTTGGTATCGGATTTTCAGCAGCGGTACGGGGTGCAGGTTTATCTCGAGCCGGGCGAGGCGGTGGCGCTGGATGCGGGGGTGCTGACGGCGCAGGTGCTGGATGTGGTGCATAACGGGATGGATATTGCGGTGCTGGATGTGTCGGGGACGGCTCATATGCCGGATGTGCTGGAGATGCCGTATCGTCCGCGGGTTTGCCGTATGGAGGGGACGGATTGTTTTCCGCCGCCGTCGTCCCGCGCGGGCGAGCCGCGGATGAAGGCGCACACGTACCGCCTGGCGGGGCTGAGCTGTCTGGCGGGCGACCTGATTGGTGATTATTCCTTTGATGAGCCGCTGCAGGTGGGGGATCGGCTGGTTTTTGAGGATATGGCGCATTATTCCATGGTGAAAACCACGATGTTCAACGGGGTGCAGCATCCGGCGATTGCGCTCATGGATTCGGAAAAGGACGGCGCGCTGCAGGTGGTGCGCCGTTTCGCCTACGAGGATTTCAAGCATCGTCTGGCCTGATTCTTTCTGAAAATTTGACTGGCTATTTCGTCGGGATGTGGAAAACTCCCATAACGGAAATCAGTGCCATAAAAGAAAGTGTTATGAAAACAGACTTTGATCTCGTGGTGGTGGGTTCCGGCCCGGCCGGATTGGGTGCGGCGTTTCGTTATCTGGCCCTGCAGCCGGGCGCCCGCGTGGTGGTTCTCGATAAAAACAAGTTCAGTTCCGGCGGCTTGCGGAACGATTGCAAAATGAATTTTACCTATCCGGTGGGTTTTGCCACGGAGTTCTGGACCCGCGAAGAGGCGGATCACTATTTGGATCTGGTGATTCAGAAGCTGCACCCGGACATCATGCGGAAGAGCAATGTGTCGGTGTATGCTCAGCGCGCCGCACGGCTGGGCGTGGAATTGCTGGATATCCGCCAGACGCATTTGGGGACGGACGGCGGACTCCGCCTGATCAAACAGCTCATGGCCGAACTTGAAGCGCTGGGTGTGGAGGTGGCGCTGGAGGAGACGATGGTTTCGCTGGAGACGGATAAGCGGCGGGTCGTTACGGATAAGCGGGCGCTGACGTACAGGCATCTGCTCATCGCGCCGGGGCGGGGCGGCTTTCGTTTCGTGCAGGACGTGTTGAAGCAGTTGAAGGTTCCTTTTATGGACCATGTGGTGGACATCGGGGTGCGCGTGGAAACCCGGCGCGAGCATTATCCGATTGTGGATGATTATTACGATCCGAAGTTTCACTTTCCGGCCAAGGTGCGGACGTTTTGTACGAACAGCGGAAGCGCCTATGTGGTGAAGGAGAAGTACGACGCTCAATACGGCAGGCATTATTTCAGCGTGAATGGGCATGCGTATTCCGATGCGTCGCGCCACAGCGGACTGGTGAATTTTGCGATGTTGAAGACTGTTCGCCTGACGGAGCCGCTGGCCAGCGGGCAGGAGTTTGCGGAGATGCTGGGCATTCAGGCCATGCTGCTCGGCGGCGGACAGCCCATCATGCAGCGCGTGGGGGATTTCCGCATGGCCAAACGTTCGAAGAGCGATGGATTCACGGGCGACCTTTATGATTTTGAGCCGAGCCTGAAGGGATGTACGGCGGGGGATATCGGGTTGGCGATGCCTTCCAAAATTCTGCGGGCCATCTGGAAATCGCTGAAGCAGCTCGACACGATTGTGCCGGGCATTCTGCATCCGAGCACTATTATGTATTATCCGGAGATCAAGCTGTATGCCAACAAGCCCGCGTTTTTGGATCGCCACTTCCAGGTGAAGGACGGTATTTATCTGGCGGGGGACGGGGCGGGAACGAGTCGCGGTATTACGGGGGCCTGGGCCAGCGGAATCCGAGCCGTGGATGGAATGCTTCCTGTGGTACGTTCGCTGTTTTAACGCGCCAACGTGGTGTAATTAAAAAAAGGGACCGCAGCGCGGTCCCTTTTTTTTGATTAACAATGTTCAACCAGTCGTGGCTTTACCCCGGCATTTACATCATCCGGCGGATGTTTCGTTTTTTGAGTTCGCTGAGCACGGCGCCGACATCCTTGAAGCGGCAGGCCATAATCATGGCGGCGATGATGTAGGGTTTGTAGCCGGCTTCCTTATAGGTTTCGATCCGGTAGCGGTCAAAGACGGACGCAGCCACTTCGCCGTGTTTGCAGGAAACGTCGGTGATGTCGGCGGGCAGGCAGTGCATGTATAGGGCTTTGCCGTCGCGCGTGAGTTTCATTTTCTCTTCGGTGCATTCCCAGTCCATGTGATTGGCATTTTCAGCCAGGCAGGTTTTTTCCAAATCTTTAAGTCCGGCCGTGTTTCCCGCGCGCAGCAGTTCGGTGCGTTTGCCCATGACCTGATAGGAGGCCCAGGATTTCGGATAGACGATGTCCGCATTTTTAAAGGCCTGATCCATGCCTTCAACCTGTTTGAAGGAGCCGCCGTTTTCCGCCGCGTTTTTGCGGGCGACGTCCAGCACTTCCGGGATCAGGTCGTACCCTTTGGGATGGGCCAGTTCAACGTTCATGCCGAAGCGCGTCATCAGTCCGATGATGCCCTGCGGGACAGAAAGCGGTTTACCGTAGCTGGGGGAGTAGGCCCAGGTCATGGCGATTTTTTTGCCTTTGAGATTTTCCAGCGAACCGAAATGCTGTTTGAGCCAGAGGAGGTCGGCCATGGTTTGCGTGGGGTGGTCCACGTCGCACTGGAGATTCACCACGCAGGGGCGCTGATTCAGTACGCCCTGTTTGTAACCGTCTTCGAGGGCGCCGCCGACTTCCTTCATGTAGGTATGCCCGGCACCGAGAAACATGTCGTCGCGGATGCCGATGACCTGAGAGAGGAAGGAAACCATGTTGGCGGTTTCGCGGACGGTTTCGCCGTGGGCGAGTTGCGATTTGCCTTCATCGAGATCCTGCACTTCGAGTCCGAGCAGGTTGGCGGCGGATGCGAAGGAGAAGCGTGTGCGGGTGGAGTTGTCGCGGAAGAGGGAGATGGCCAGGCCGGACTCGAACACTTTCGCAGAGAGGTTGCTGTCGTGCAGTTCTTTCAGGGCCTCAGCGGTGTAGAGGATGGCCAGCAGTTCGTCCATGCTGCGCTGCCAGGTCAGCAGAAAATCTCCGTTGTAGAGATTGGTCTTCAGGCTTTTGATGATGTCGAGACGCTTTGAGTAGTCCATGTTGCTCTGTCCTCCAAGGTACGACCGGGCTGGCGATTTTGCCTCCGGAATTTTCCGCTATATACACAAATTTAAGTAAACACGTCAAACCGGGGCTTGTAAATTATGAGCCCAATGCTACCGTTGATGCGTGGCATGCGGCGCACGGGCGTCGCGTTACAGGATTCGGCAAATCGGCAAATCCGGATGAAGGAGAGAATCAATGACCTCTACTGCTTCGAACAAACCTCTGGTTGTGATGGCCATCGGCGGGAATTCTCTGATCAAAGATAAAGATCACATGACCGTTAAAGATCAGCTCAGGGCCACGAGCGAGACGAGTCATTACATTGCCGGGGTGCTGAAGGATGGATATCGCGTGGTGATCACGCATGGCAATGGACCGCAGGTGGGATTCATGCTGATCCGCTCCGAGGCGGCCAGGAAATTTATTCACCAGGTGCCGCTGGATAGTCTGGTGGCGGATACACAGGGAGCCGTGGGGTATCAAATCGGCATGACGCTGATGAATGAATTGCGCCGTTCGGAAATTCATACCGCGCCGGTGACCATCGTCACGCAGGTGCTTGTGGACCAGAACGACCCCGCGTTTGATAACCCCACTAAGCCTGTTGGGCCATTTTATTCCGAGGAAGATGCCAAAGAACACGCGCGTGTGGATGGATGGATCATGAAAGAAGATGCCGGGCGGGGCTGGCGGCGCGTGGTGCCTTCTCCAAAACCGTTGAAAATTCTGGAAGAGCCGGTGATTCGGAATCTGGCGGAAAATGATTTTGTGGTGGTGGCCTGCGGCGGAGGGGGTATTCCGGTGGTTTATAATGAGTACAACGACCTCATCGGGTGTGCGGCTGTGATTGATAAAGACAGTGTCAGCAGCATGCTCGCCAGCAATTTGAAGGCTGATAAACTGGTGATTTCGACCGGCGTGAGCAAGGTGGCGGTGAACTTTGGAAAGCCCAATCAGCGCAATCTGGACTCCATGACCGTGGCCGAGGCGAAGAAGTATGCCGCGGAAGGTCAGTTTGCGCCAGGCAGCATGCTGCCCAAAATTCAGGCGGCGATTGATTATTTGGAAAAGGGCGGCGGCGAGGTGGTCATTACCGATCCGGAGCACATCCGCGAGGCGCTGGCCGGAACGCAGGGGACGCATCTCTTTCCGTAAGGGCCCGTTTGATCATTGTGCCGAAAGAACGGCCCGCCATTTTTCAACCGCGGACTGCATCGCCCGTGCGCGGTGGGAGAGCGCGGCCTTGACGGCTTCCTCCAGTTCTCCGAATGTTTGTTCGCAGACATCCGGAATAAAGAGTGGATCATAACCGAACCCATGCGTACCCCGGCAGGCATCGGCGATTCGCCCGCGGCATTCCCCGGAAACGGTTTCGGTGCGGCCGCCGGGAAAGGCCAGCGCCATCACGCACACAAAACGGGCCGTCCGGTTTTGTTCCCCGCTCAGTTCGTGCAGCAGCTTGACGTTGTTGGCCTGATAATTCACCGGGATGCCTGCATAACGTGCAGAATAGATGCCGGGGGCTCCGTTCAGCGCATCCACGAGCAGCCCGGAATCATCCGCCAGGGCGTGAAATCCGGTGGCGCGGCAGAGTGCTTCTGCTTTTTTTATCGCGTTGGCCTCAAACGTCTCGCCGTCCTCTTCCACATCCGGCAAGTGTGGAAAATCCAGTGCGCTTTGCACGCGCATGCCCGGGAAATCAAAGAGTTTTTGGATTTCCAGCAGCTTGTGTTCATTTCTTGTGGCGATAATCAAATTCATCTTGCACCTTCCTGAGAAACCATCTACTTTACTGCCCTTGCTTGCCCGAAAGGGCCTTTTTATCGCTCGGGTGGTGAAATGGCAGACACACCAGTTTGAGGGGCTGGTGACCGTTAAGGTCGTGCGGGTTCGACTCCCGCCCCGAGCACCAGCTTTAAATCGCGCGAAGTATACACAATGCCGCGAACAACGCAACCGCAGGAATGGAATCCCATGAAATCCGTAGAATACATCAATAGTTCTCTGCTGGACCGCATTACGCAGCAGGCCGCCGCCGCGCCCCGCCTTCGGAAGAATTACAACTTTCACACGGCGGATGCCGATCCCTGCAATCGGTTGTTAAACGCCATTGAGCCCGGATCTTACATTCTGCCGCATCGGCACAATGAAGCCACCAAGGACGAAACCTTCATCGTGGTGCGCGGACGGCTCGCGCTGTTTTTCTATGATGACCGCGGGCAGGTAATGGACCAGGCCGTGCTGGGGCCGGCGGAGTCCGCGCAGGGCGTCAATATTCCGCATGGTGTTTGGCACAGCGCCATGGCGCTGGAATCGGGGACGGTGTTTTTCGAGGCGAAGGCTGGGCCGTATGCCGCGCTGACTCCCGACGAGAAAGCATCCTGGGCGCCTGCGGAAGGAACGGACGGGTGTTCCGCTTTCATGGAGCAGTTGCTCAAGCGGCTTCGATAAATCAACCCGCCTGCAGCCCGGGCGTCAGTCCAGGGCAATGCAGATGGAGCGGCGCGGCTGATTGTTCAGGGCGCGGCTGATGTGACCGCGGCCGGTCGTATCTTCCGCAAGAAGGATTTCGCCGGCTTGAATGATGCGGCGGGAACCATCGCCCACCGTGATTTCCACTCCGGCATCCAGCATGATAATGAACTGACGGCGCGGGGCGGGGTGCCAGTCGTACGCATAATCCGCAGCGGTCTCGCGAAAGATCAGGCCGGTAACCGGGAAAAGTTCCGAGAGGCTTCCAAAACGATCCCCGGGCTTCAGGGGGATTTCCACATCCTCAAAGTGTGATTCGCCATCTTCTCCGGTATACAGACGGGTGATTTTCATCCATTGATCTCCGGGATGTTTCACAGGGTTTCGACATTTCCAATTGTTGAAAAAGTGAACGGACCGTTTTGCGCGATCCCGGATTTCATCCGTTCCGTTTCAGTTCATTCAGCCAATCCACCTTTTCGATCGCCTGAATCAGCTCGTGTACTTCGTTGGACAGGTTTTCATACTCGGTGCCGTCGAACGCGATTTTTTTGTTGTCGGACTCCAGCTGAAGGCGAAGCGCAAGCTGGCTGAGGCGGATGGCGCCGATATTGGAGGCGGCCCCTTTGATTTTGTGGGCGGCAGTTCCGGCTTTGAGGCAGTCGTGTTCGCGACAGGCCGACTCGAAATCCGACAGGCCGCGGGGAAGATCGTCTACCACGGACTGGACGATGTCTTTGATGAAGGCAATGTCGTTGGCGCAAATGCCCAGCAGGCGTCGGGTATCCAGTACAGGAAGGATGGCGGGTGCGGAGGTTCCCCGGTCATCCGAGGGGGTGGAAGGGGCGGCGGCCGACTGAGTGATGTAGTGCAGGATGGTGCGGCGGACCTGGTCAAAATCAATGGGCTTGGTGATGTATTCATCCATACCGGCATTCAGGCATTTGGTGCGTTCAGCGGGCAGTACGTTGGCGGTCATGGCCACAATGGGCACGCGGCGCTCCCGTTCAGCGGCGCGGATATGGCGGGTGGCTTCGTATCCGTCCATCACCGGCATTTGACAGTCCATAAATATCAGGTCATACGGATAGGCCGCAGCCATCGTCACGGCTTCTTCGCCGTTGTTGGCAATGTCCAGGGTGCAGCCGGTTTTTTCGATCACATGGGAAGCCACTTTCTGGTTGGTAATACTGTCTTCCGCCAGCAGGATTTTGCCGACAATTTTTACGGAGTCCTGTTTGGGTTCATCGCTTTTTTCTTCCGGGACGTCCTTGCGGGAGGCCAGGGGCAGGCGGATTTCAAAATAAAACGTGGAGCCTTCGCCGGGTTCGCTGATGACGTCCAGGCTGCCGCCCATGAGTTCAACAAGCTGTTTGCTGATGGCCAGGCCCAGCCCGGTGCCGCCGTATTTGCGGGTGGTGGAGGCGTCGGCCTGCCGGAATTTTTCAAAGATGCGGGGTTGAACCTCTTTGGGAATGCCGATGCCGGTATCGGTGACTTCAAAACGAATCAGGGCGTCTTTCAGGGTCACCTGCAGGCATCGCAAAACCACGGCCACATGGCCATGTTGAGTGAATTTAACGGCATTTCCGGCCAGGTTGGTGATGATTTGGGCGA
The DNA here is from genome assembly GCA_964542025.1 of uncultured Verrucomicrobiota bacterium. GTDB lineage: Bacteria > Verrucomicrobiota > Kiritimatiellia > RZYC01 > RZYC01 > JAQVYB01. The sequence continues at coordinate 17,742 of CAZISY010000030.1, read as the reverse complement.
TGCGATGGGCATCGGCATAGATGTAGAACGGTACCGTATCGCCGTATTCCAGACGGTAGCCAATGCCGTTTTTTTCGGCCTGCATGGCCAGGGGTTTTGAAATTTTACGCAGCAGGGCGTGGAGATTGAACGGCGCAGGATCCAGGACCAGCTCGCCGGCCTCAATTTTGGAAAGGTCCAGAATGTCGTTGATGAGGGAAAGCAGGGTTTCTCCGGAGTCAATAATGGATTGGGTGTAGTCGCGCTGTTCGGGGGAGAGCGGGGTGTCGCGCAGGAGTTTGGCCATGCCGATTACGCCATTCATGGGGGTGCGGATGTCATGCGACATGTTGGCGAGAAACTGGGTTTTGAAGAGATTGGCCATGTCGGAACTGACGGCCAGTTCGTTGGCTTTTACGATGGAGTACTCCAACTCGTGAATATGTTCGAGCAGTATATTCCGTTCTTTTTCCAGAGAAGCCACCTGCGCCGCCAGTTTGGCGCTTTCTGTGGGATTGCCTCCATCGGTGTTTTGCGGGGGTTGGCCCCATTCGCTTTCGCTGCCGCCCATGGTTTCCTCTGCCTTGTTGGTGTGCCGGGATGGATATCATATCAACCTGCGGGATGCCATCTTAAAATGAGGAATCGCAATCGTTCGACGGCAAGATTCCCTGTTGTATTGTCTTCGGGTTTACTGTAAGGTGCCGCCCACTTTATTCCGTTTCGGGAATTCTGAAAGCGGGGTCGGCCCGGTGGAAAAGATTCGGCTGGCAGGACGTGGGAAACAGACATGCAGCATCCATTTATCCAAAAGCATCGTGTATTAGCGGCGGCGATTCTCCTGATCGGCCTCCTGAGCGGAGATCTGCTGTGCGCCGAGCAGCGGGAAACGCCACCCGATGCGCGAAAAGCCGCGTATGAAAAAATGGCGCTCTATGCGCGGGTACTGGAGCAGGTTCGTGAAAGTTACGTGGAGGCGGATAAAACCGCATATCAGGAATTGGTGTACGGATCCCTGAAGGGCATGCTGTCTTCGCTGGATGAATACAGTCAGTTCATGCTGCCGGAAGAGTACGACGCGATGGTGGATGAGACGTCCGGGCGGTTCGGCGGAATCGGCGTGGTTATCGGTATGAAAGACGGCCAGCTGACCGTGGTGGCGCCGATGGAGGATACCCCGGGATTTCTGGCAGGCCTGCTACCGGGCGACCGGCTGATTGAAATCGGCGGGGAATCCACCGAACACCTGGATTACGGCGATGTGATCAAACGCATGCGCGGCAATCCGGGAACTAAAGTTTCGCTGAAAATATACCGCCCGAAAACCAAAGAAGTCAAAGAGATGGAAATCATGCGGGCCAATATTGAAGTGCCCAGCGTGAAGGATGCGGAAATGATCGAGGACGGCATCGGCTATCTGCGCCTGACTCAATTTGATGAAATGAGCGGATCGGCCCTGCGAAAGGCCGTGCGGGAATTGCGGGATCAGGGTATGCAGGCGCTCATTATTGATCTGCGCAACAATCCCGGAGGGCTGCTTTCCGCAGCCGTGGAAGTGTCCGACCTGTTCATGAAACAGGATACGGAGATCGTATCCACGCGCGGACGCGACGGAACATCTGTGCAAACCTACCGCGCGCGCAGCGGGCAGGACGTGCAGGAGTATCCCATGATTCTGCTGGTCAACGGCGGCAGTGCCAGCGCATCCGAAATATTCAGCGGCGCCATGCAGGATCACCAGCGGGCTATTTTGGTGGGCGAAAAAACCTATGGCAAGGGGTCGGTGCAAAGCGTGATCAAGATGGACGATGGTTCGGCCATTCGCGTGACGACCGCCTATTATTACACCCCGAAAGAACGGCTGATTCATAAGAAGGGCATCGAGCCGGATATCGTGGTCCCCATGGCGCCGGAGGAATGGGGCAGGATTTTGCTGATGCGTTCACGTCCCAAGCTGGCCGAAGTGGAGGAGTGGGAAAAAGATCTGGCCGACGCGGAGGATATTCAGCTCAAACGGGCCGTCGATATTTTGAAGGGGATCACGATCTTTCAGGCGCAGAACGGGGAACCCAGCGTCATTGTGACCAAAGGACAGTGAGCAAACCATGATGATTCTGGGCATAGAAACTTCGTGCGATGAAACCTCGGCAGCGGTCGTGGAAGATGGGCGCCGTGTGCTGTCCTGCGTGATTCATTCGCAGATCGCCCGTCATCAGCCGTACGGCGGGGTTGTTCCTGAAATTGCTTCGCGCGCACACGTCGAGGCGCTGGAACCCATTTTGCGCGAAACGATGAAGCAGGCCGGTCTGGAATGGGCCGGTCTGGATGCCGTGGCCGCCACCTACGGACCCGGATTGGCCAGTTCCCTGCTGGTGGGCTTCTCCGCCGCGAAGGCGCTGGCGCTTCGGCTGGATCGGCCCCTCATCCCGATCAATCATTTGAATGCCCATCTCTATGCCCCGTTTTTGGGCGAAGACGCGCCGAGGCCGGACTCGTTTTTCCCGGCGGTCAGCCTGCTGGTTTCCGGCGGCCATTCCTGCCTGGTGGAAATGCGCAGCTGCACAGAGATCCGCCTGCTGGGGCAGACGATTGATGATGCGGCCGGCGAGGCGCTGGACAAAGGTGCGAGCCTGTTGGATCTGGGTTATCCGGGCGGGCCCGTGATCGAAAAAACCGCTCAGGGTGCCAATCCGCGCTTTGTGGATTTTCCGCGCGGGCAGGTGAACGCCGTGAATGGAGCGGCCGATCCGGAACTCTGTTTCAGCTTCAGCGGGGTGAAAACATCGCTGAAATATTATGTGCAGCGCCATCCGGAACTGTTTAACGATGGTACGCTCCCGGATGTGACCGCCTCGTATCAGGAGGCCATTCTGGATGCGCTCGTTTCGAGGTTCGATCGTGCTCTGCAAAAACACAGACCCCGTTATGCCACCTGCGGGGGCGGTGTGGCCTGCAACCGGCGCCTGCGTGAAAAACTGGACGACGTCTCGCGCCGCCGACACTGTACACTGCGCATCGCCCCGCCGAGGTACTGCGCGGATAATGCCGCCATGGTGGCCGGTCTCGCCGCCCGCTGTCTGCCGGAACACCTCGCCGGCTCGATGCAGCGGGATATTCATCCGAATTTGCCGATAGGAAAATTTTCATGAACGCCAAACAATTGATGGAATGTTTTGAACACGCCTCCTCGCTGGTGGCTCTTTGCGATACCAACGGCGCCATTCAGGCATGCAGTCCGGTGCTTGCGGGATTTGCCGGGGAAGGCCGCCCCTCCTGGGATAAATGGCTGACGACTCAGGCATGCAGGGAACTGCAGGAACGTTTGCAGGCCGCGCGAAACGGTGAGGCGCCGTTTTCGCTGGATGCGGAGATTCGTGAGGTCGCCTATGAAATATGGGTGGACCGGCTGACCGGCTGCGCCGACGCGGATCTGATGGTCACGTTTCATAATCAGGCACTGAAAAAACGGCGCGATGAGCAGATGTTCGTCATGCGCAGTATGCGGTCCATGGCGGAGTTGACCAATCGAATCGCGCATGACATGAACAACGTCCTGAGCGGCGCGCTGGGATTTTCCTCGTACCTGCAGACGAAATTTGAAAAGGGCAGCGATGTGCAGAAGCAGCTGGCACTGATTGAATCCTCCGCTCTGCGCGGGCACGAAATCACGCAGCAATTACTCGCCTTTTCGCGGAGGCGCGTCGAGAAGAGCGGACAGGTGGATTTGACGTCGATTGTGCAGGCGGTCAGTGCAGATATGTCCGCCCAGCGCGGCGTGGAGGTGCAGGTGCGGCAGCGGGAAGCGCCGCCGGTGCTGCCCGGTAATCCGGAAAAGATCAAAACCGCACTGACGCAGGTGGTGTTGAATGCCTGTGAAGCACAGGCCGCGAAGCGGAATCGCTCGCCAATTCAAGTCACGGTGACCTATCGGGAATTGACCGCGCAGGAACGCTATATTTTCAACCGGCCCGCCGACGGCCGGCCGTACGCGTGCATCACCGTGGCCGACAGCGGGGCGGGCATCCCGCCGCACATTCTGCCGCGGGTGTATGAACCGTATGTCACCACCAAGCCGCTGGGGGAAAGCAGCGGTCTCGGCCTTTCCGTGACACACAGTATCATCGATGATCATGAGGGTATGCTAGCCATTACCCGCGATGCCGCCACTACGCATGTGCAGATTCTGCTGCCGTTCCGTGAACGTAAAGCCGAGGAGGCAAGCGCCGCCGCTGCGCCGTCAGTGCCCAGCAAAATTCAGGGTAACGAGACGATTCTGATTATTGATGATGAAGTGATCATCCGCCGGTTGCTGGGCGATTTGCTGCCCCGTTTCGGCTATACCGCGTTGTGCGCGGAAAGCGGACGCGAGGGGTTGCGGCTGGTGCAGGAACGGCAGGAGGATATTGACCTGATTCTACTGGACCTGAATATGCCCGGGATGAGCGGGGAAGAAACATACACGGCACTTCGGGAAATGAATGAGGACATCCCTGTGGTCATATTTTCGGGCTATATCGCCCCGGCCATCCAGGAAACGCTGGAAGCTAAAAACGTCAGCGGCTTTATTCACAAGCCGTTTAAAAACATGGATCTGCTGCTGCAAATCCGAAAGATACTTGACGCATAACTGAGGAACAAAGGAGATCATCATGCGAAGCGACGAAGTGAAACAGGGTATGGAACGCGCACCTCACCGCAGCCTGCTGCGGGCGGCCGGTGTGAAGGAAGAGGATCTTAACAAGCCGTTTATCGCCGTCTGCAATTCCTACACCGATGTGGTTCCCGGCCATGTCCATTTGCGCCGGGTGGCGGATATCGTGAAAAAAACGATTCGCGAGGCCGGTGCCATCCCGTTTGAATTCAATACCATTGCCATTTGCGACGGTATTGCGATGGGACATTCCGGCATGAAGTTTTCGCTGCCCAGCCGTGACCTGATTGCCGATACCGTGGAAAGCATGGTGCAGGCCCATAAGTTTGATGGCATGATTTGCATTCCCAATTGCGACAAAATCGTTCCGGGTATGCTGATGGCCGCCGTGCGGTGCAATATTCCCACGATTTTTGCAAGTGGAGGTCCGATGGCGGCCGGCAAGCCGTGGAATGGAAAAGCCACCGACCTGATCAGCATTTTTGAAGGGATCGGCGCGGTCAAGGCCGGGAAAATGTCTGAAGTGGAACTGGAAGAACTTTCCTGCACGGCGTGTCCCGGTGCGGGATCCTGTTCGGGGATGTTCACGGCGAACTCCATGAACTGCCTGTGTGAGGCGATCGGCATGGCGCTTCCGGGTAACGGAACCATTCTGGCCACCGACCCGATCCGTGAACGGTTCTGGCGTGACGCCGCGGTACGGATTGTGGAAATGGTTCGGGAAAATCTCAGGCCGTTGGACATCATTACCCGGGACTCCCTGGATAACGCGTTTGTTGTGGATATGGCGATGGGAGGAAGCAGCAACACCGTACTGCACACTCTGGCCGTTGCGGACGCCGCGGGGATTGAGTACGACCTGAACCGCATCAACAGCATTTCGGAACGCACGCCGAACATCTGCAAGGTATCGCCGTCCTCCGCGTATCACATGGAAGATGTCCATCACGCCGGCGGGATCAGCGCCATTATCAAAGAGATCAGCCGTGTGCCCGGATTGCTGCACGAGAACGCCATCACCGTGACCGGAAAAACGATCGTTCAGAATGTGGAAAATGCGGAAATTCGCGATGCCGCCTGCATCCGTCCGCTCAAAAACGCCTACAGCAAACAGGGCGGACTGAGTGTGCTCTTCGGCAATCTGGCCCAGGAGGGGTGTGTGGTCAAAACGGCGGGGGTTGCGCCCGCCATGTTGAAGCATGAAGGTCCGGCCGTGATCTTTGAGTCGCAGGAAGAAGCCTGCGAGGGAATTTTGGAGGGCAAGGTGAAGGCGGGTGATGTGGTGGTGCTTCGCTATGAAGGACCAAAAGGCGGGCCCGGCATGCAGGAAATGCTTTCCCCGACCAGCTACATCATGGGACGCGGCCTGGGCGAATCCGTGGCGCTGATCACCGATGGGCGATTCAGTGGCGGTACGCGCGGCGCGTGCATCGGGCATGTCTCTCCGGAGGCGGCCGAGGGGGGCGTCATCGCCCTGGTGCAGCCGGGCGATCTGATTTCCATTGATATTCCGGCCCGGAAAATCGAACTGAAAGTGAGCGAAAAGGACTTGGAAGCCCGCCGGAAAAACTGGGTTCCGCGTCCTCCGCGTATTACGTCAGGCTGGCTGGGTCGTTATGCCCGCCAGGCCGCCAGCGCCAGTCGCGGCGGCGTGCTGAGAATCTTTTAGGAAACCCCTCCGCCGGCGTTTTCCCTGGCCTGCTCTTCTTCAAAAGAAGGCAGGCCGGGGAATGCGGCGATGGGAACGCTGATTTTTGTTTGCGTAGAAACGGAACTTTACATTCCCGTATGGTCGGCGAATAGTCTTAATCCATGCAGAATCGGATTTCCATAGGGATTGCGGCTGTTCTCCTGGCGCTGGCTGTGTCCAGTGGCTATGGAGAGACCATTACGCTGGAAGCCGAAGAGGCGACACTCCTTGGTGGCGTAGTCATTGCCACCAATGTTGCGGGATATTCCGGCACCGGCTATGCGACGGGGTTTACCAGCAGTAACGACCGGGTCCATTGGGAATTTTGCGGAACCCCCGGGTTATTCAACCTGAACATCCGGTATCGTGCATCCAGTGGAATGAAGAATTATGGCGGCACCATGAACGGCTTTAAGATCGCCGGGTGTTTTCCGCAAACCAATGTATTCAGTGATTATTCCGGGGGACTGGTTGAAGTGGTCGGAGGAACCAATACGCTGGAGATTTTCGGCGGATGGAATTGGTATCAGATTGATAGGGTCGTCCTGATGTCCACTTCTGCGCCGGCCCCGCCCCTTCCGGTTCCTTCTTCGCTTGCCGATACGCAGGCCTTCTTTTCCGCACAAATGCTGATGAATCGATTGGTGGCGGGTTACGGACGGGAAACGCTTTCCGGCCAACACGGAACCAATGACCTGCCGATCATACGGGCTATTGCGGATCGGAAACCCGTCATTGTGGAAGGGGACCTAATGGATTATTCGCCCTCGCGCGTGCTGTATCAGGGCGCCCCCGCGCATTACATGAGCGATATGATGGCTTTGGATCATTCCGGCTATATTCTTGCATTCAGTTGGCACTGGAATGCGCCCACGAACCTGATCAATTCGACGGAGTATCCATGGTGGGGTGGTTTTTATGCCGACTACACCACGTTTGATCTTGAGACGGCTTTGAATGATACAAACTCAATGGAATACGGGCTGCTTTTGCGGGATATTGACGCCATAGCCATCCAATTGAACGCGTCGGCACTCAGCGGCATACCCATTATATGGCGCCCATTGCACGAGGCGGAAGGCGGGTGGTTTTGGTGGGGGGCCCATGGGCCTGAGCTGTTCAAAAAACTCTGGCGACTGGTTTTTGCGCGCATGACGGTCCATCACAGTCTGCACAATCTGATATGGGTGTATACAGGCAGTGACCCGAATTGGTATCCCGGAGACGACGTGGTGGATATCATCGGGGTAGACGGATATCCCTCTGACCGGCGTGACACGATGTCTGCAAACTGGGACGCTCTTAAGCAGCGCTATGATGGCCGCAAATTACTGGCGCTGACGGAATTCGGCGGGGTTCCGGATATCGACCGCATGCACCGGTTCGGCGTTTGGTGGGCATGGTTCTGTTCCTGGAGCGGAAGCTATGGGCCCACATCTTCCCCGAGTGAAGTGGTTTGCCAAACCTACCAATCGACCAATGTCGTCACGATGGATGAATATCAAACAGAACCGCCCGTCATTGTGAATTCCGGTATGATGGGAAGCTGGGCGGCTCAATTCACAGGTACGGGGCCGCGGGGGGCCTCGTATCGAATGCTCTCATCGACCAATGCAAACCTCCCGCGATCGGCCTGGCATTCTGTCTGCACCGGCGAATTCTCAGGCGGCATTTTCTACTGCATTGATCCATTCCCCTTCACTGATTCCCCGTTCCGCCTGTACTGCCTCGAATTTTCTGTGCCGTCCGATGATTAAAAAAGCCGTTCGGGGGCAGGGTACTACGCAGTGATTCCGCTGTATCTCCTGCGGGAAGTGCCGTCTATATTGAAACCGGGGTGTAAATACCGCGTGTTCGACAGTTAAGCTCTTGGAAACATCATAACACATTCCGCAGGAACTGGATGCAAACGATGTATCCAAAATACGGTCGATCTTTCTGTGGAAAACAGGTCGAAAAGGCCTGGAATTTTAGGGGAAACAGCAGGAGGTAAAAATAGTAAAAAATACCCCTTGCAAAAAATAATCTAGTATTATACCAGTACCCGCCTATGAAGCGACGTATTGGTAGTACATTAATGGTGTTTTTATGGATGGTTTTCGGAGGTGTTACGGCACTCCGGGCATCCGAAATTTATGTCAAGGGCGGACGCCTGATTCTCTGTAATCAGCTTTATTGCGGGCGTTTGACTGTGAGTGAAGGAGCCTTTCTGGAGGGGCGCGGGCACATACAGGGAGAGGGGACTATTCACGGGCACATTCGTCCGGGATTTTCATCCAATGACACGGCTTCCCTTCGCTTCACCGCCCTTTCACTGGGTGCATCCAGTGTGTATGAGTGCAGCGTGGAATCCGATGGTTCCACGGACTGTCTGTATCCCGGTTATCTGGCGGAAGCAGACGGTCAGTTGGCTGTGCAGGTGTTTGGAGCTGCTCAGCCCTATCAGCAGGCGGTGGTGGCGAACGCGGGCCACACACAGTTCGATACTCTGCAGTCCCTTCTGCCGGAAGGCTGGGGACTTTTCACTAATGCCGCGACGGAGAGTCTTTGTTTGACCGATACCGCGCTGGACACCGATGCGGACGGTCTGCCCGATTGGTGGGAGGAATCATGGTTTTCAGGGCGAAACACGGCTGAAGGCGATGCCGATGCCGATCAGGATGGTATGGATAACGGTGCGGAATATGTGGCGGGAACTTCCCCGGTGGATGCGGCGTCCCGTCTGTTTCTTTTGGGTGGTGTGGATGATCAAACGGCGGCGTTTGTGGGGCGCTGGCCCAGCGTGGAAAATCGAACATACACCGTGTGGGTGACGGATGATTTGGGCGGGAAACCGTTTGAAATTTACGCAGAGGATATCGCCGCAACACCGCCTTTCAATGTGTTCACCAATGATTCTGTGGCGGGGCAGGCGGTCTATTACCGCATCGGAGTACGTATTAACTAACCTTTTAAGTAGATGCTGATGGAAAGGAATAAATTGATGAATCTGAATTATGTGACAGCGGGAATGATTCTTTGTGCAGGGCTTTGGCTGAATGATGGCGCCCGCGCTGAAAATGTGGAGATTTGGCTGGATTCCACCAATGCTGCGGATCGGTTGCTTGTGCGGGACAGCGCAGGCGCTCTGCTGACGGAAACCACGGCGGATGGACGGAGCGGTTTCGGGTGCAATGCCGGAAGCAATGCCGTCACGGTGGCGGGGGGACTGCATGCAGACCGGGCAACCATATCCGGCGAGACGGTGATGGAGGGGGCTTTGTCGGTGAATGGATCGGTGACGGCGGCTGCTTTTCAAGGCGATGGGGCCGGTGTGACCAATGTGTCGGTGGCCTGGGATCATGTGACGGAGAAACCGGAATATTTGGTGATTGAAAACCGGACGAATGATCCGTCTGTGCCGCAAACCGGCCGCATCTGGCTGCGGACCGATCTGTGAAAACCCGCACGAAACGAGCAGCCATGCGAACACTTGCGATCATTTTTAGTCTGATACTGGGAACCCAGGCACTGGCCCTGACGGATCACGGCGGGGCGGATTGGGTTTTGACGGCGAATGAAACAGTGTCGGGAACGCACACCAATGTCGGTTCATTCATTATTCCTGCCGGGGTCACGGCGTATGTGGCGGCCTGGAATGGCGCGGATGGCGGAAGTCTCAGCGTGTTTGCGCAGCATATTGACATCGCGGGGTTACTGCGTGCCGATGGGCGCGGTTATTCGGGAGGCAATGGCGGAACCGGCGGGCATGGTGCGGCGGGTGCCGGGGGCGATACCCCGGCATCAATTGCCGGCGGGACGGGTATCGGACCCTGGGGCGGGGCCGGGGGGCCGTCGAGGCCCGGGTGCAACTACGGGTCGGCTGATCCGGATTATGGTTATCACCGCTATTGGTGCGGACAAAGTGGTTATGCGGGGACGCGCGGCGGCTATGCGGCATCGGCGTCTAACGGTGATAGCACGACCAACGAACTTATTTTTTGCGGCAGTGGAGGCGGTGGCGGCTCGGGCGGAACCGGTGGCGGAGGGTACGGGAATAACAAGAACGTGGGCGGCGGCGGCGGCGGTGGCGGCGGCGCCGGAAATCCGGGCGGTGGCGCGGTATTGCTTTCAGCACTTCGTACCTGTCGAATTTCCGGGAGCATCAATGCCAATGGACTGGCAGCCGGGAGAGGCAACGGGACCACGCCGGCCAAACCGACATACCGTTATGGCCCGGGATGGGGCGGTATCGGAGGAAGCAGTTCGGCAGCCGGTTCTTCAGCGGGGGCGGGCGGCGGATGGGGTATTTTGGCTGATGGTGTGACGCCGGATCCCAGCATTGTGGGCGGCGCGGGCGGGAGCGGCGCGGCCGGTGCGGGCGGCGGTATTTTAATTAAGGGCCGCACGGTCAACCTGTCGGGATCCAGCCTGGCCAACCTGGGCGGAGGCTCTGCGACCGTGAACGGTGGAACACTGAAAATTTTTTATGCGGAGAATTATACGGCGGGCACCTATGCGTCCGGGCGCGTATTGGTTCAGACTTACGAATCAAGTGCTGATATCGATATTGGTTTGCGACTGTTTGATGGACAGCAAAACATAGCGATTGCGGCCGAACCGAGCGGGAGCCTGACCTCGCCGCTGCGCATCGCGAAAAACGGCATGGTGTATGGACTTCCCCTGGTGGAAACCAATAGCGCGTCGGCCGCGCCGTTTTTTATCCAGATGCCGGATTCCATCCGCGCACTGAAGCGATACTAAAACGAATTCCATGGACGATTTGAAAACCGTCGCCGTGTGAAGAGCGGAGTCAGGGGCGCTTTCGCGCGGGGGCGGCATGGATGGGTTTTCCTTCCAGCGCGTGGGCTGCTTCCATCCAGATTTCTGAAAGAGTGGGATGCCCATGCACGGTGGCGGCTACGGCCCCGACAGTCAGACCGGACTGAATGGCCAGCGCGGCCTCTGCAATCAGATCGGTGGCATGTGCGCCTACGGCCTGCGCTCCGAGCAGTCGGCCACTGGCGGCATCCGCAATCCATTTCACGAACCCTTCGGGCTCTCCTTCGGCCAGGGCTTTGCCGAGGGCGCGGAAATAAAACTTGGCGGTGTGAAGGCTTTCGTCATCTTTCGCAGCGCCGATTCCGACAATCGCGGCCTCCGGCATGGTGAAGATGATGCCGGGAATGAGTGTGGAGAAGGGGGCGGGGTTCAGTCCGCAGGCGTGTTCGGCGGCGCAGATTCCCTGAGCCGTGGCGGCATGGGCCAGCTGCGTTTTCCCATTCACGTCGCCTACGGCATACATGTGTTCCTGTGCGGTGCGGCCGTATTCATTGACGGGGATAAAGCCTTTGGCGTCGACGGTGATTCCGGCATTTTCGAGACAGAGGCCGGCGGTTACCGGTTTCCGTCCGATGGCGACGAGCATGCGTTCGGCCGAAAGCGTTTCATCGCCGCATAGGCCCTGAACCGAGCCGTCGGGCTGGAGGGTGATTTGTTCGAGCGGCTTTCCGGTGAGGATGCGGATGCCGAGTTCCATTTTCATGGAGCGGCGGATTTCGGTGCGCATATCGCGGTCCAAAAGCAGGAGTATGTCCTCCAGCATTTCCACGAGCGTGACCTGTACGCCCAGGGCGGCGGCGAGGCAGGCCATTTCGCAGCCGATGTAACCGCCGCCGAGTACCAGCAGGGATTTCGGAAGGGTCGGTGCGTCGAGAAAGGCACGGCTGTCCATGACGTGTGGATGGCGCGGGAGAAAGGCGGGCACGATGGATTCCGCGCCGGTGGCGAGGATGATGTTTCGTGCGGTGAGCGGTGTGCTGACGCCGGCGTTTTCGATGGAGAGGGTGTGCGGGTCGCTGAAGGCGGCGGTGCCCGGCAGGACGGTAATTTGATTGGCCTTCAGGAGCTGTTCGATTCCGCCGCGCAGTTGCTGCACGACCTGATTTTTGCGCTCCTGAATACGGGCGTAATCCGGTGAAGCGCCATCGATGTGAATGCCGAATTGTTCCGCGTGAAGAATGCTCCGGTAGCGTTTGGCGGAGGCCAAAAGCGTTTTGGTGGGGATGCAGCCGCAGTTGAGGCAGGAACCGCCGAGCCATTGTTTTTCGATGAGTGCGACGCGTGCGCCGGTTTGGGCCGCGCGGATGGCGGCGGGATATCCGCCGGGTCCGGCGCCGATCACGGCTAAATCAAACAGTTCCATAAAGAGTCCTTTCGTGTGCTCCATCGGGAGCCGCCCGTGTTGGCGTTGGCTAAAGCATTCGCAGCGTACCGAGCGCGGCGCATTGGCTGTGATACGTAGTCATGGAAACGGTTATGGCGCAGGAAATGACGCCTTTGTCTTTGTGAATCAGGCGTGTGACGTAATTAGCCAGAAAGCAGGTGTCGGTGTATTCGTAGGCAATATCCACGAGCCTGTGCTGATCCTCGGGATGGATCAGCCCCCTAATGTCGGTGTGAAGCAGTTCCGGGTGTGAGTAGCCGGTTAATTCACAGAGCCGGTCATTGGCGAAGACAATACGCTTCCCGTCGTAGATGAAGATGGCGTCATGACTGCTTCGTACGATGGCGCGGTAGAGCTCCTCACTTTCCTGGAGGGCCTGCCACGTTTTTTTACGGTCGGTGATGTTGCGGATGATGGAGAGTGTGCGGTCCGGCGCCATCGGCGCGAAGCGCGTTTCGAAATAGAGCATTTCGCCCTGAACGGGCAATTCGTATTCCACGGTGGTGATTCCATTGGTCTGACTTGACGCGATACGCGCCTGTTCGAGCAGGTGAGCGGTTTTATTGGGGAAGACTTCCCAGGCGGTCCGGCCGATAAACTGATCCGGTGAGGTATAAAAAAGAGAGGCATCGCCGATGTGTCCGCTTTCATAAACGCCGTGAGCATTTTGAATGAAAACCATATCGGGAAGCGCATCAATGATGGCCTTTTGAAACTGTTCGCTTTGGGCGAGCATGGCTTCGGTTTTTTTACGTTTGGTGATATCCGAGAGGATTCCGTTGAGGATGACGGGTTCGCCGGACTGGTGTTCGGCCGTGATCGTATCCTGCACCCAGCGTATGGAGCCGTCGGCATGGAGTATTCTATATTCGCATGCGGCGCGCGCTGACTTGCCCGCCGTCAGGTTGGTGATGGCAGATTTCACCCGTGCGAGATCCTCCGGATGAATCGTGAAGGCGTGACTCTCGAACGATTGGTAATACTCGGGCGCTCTTCCGGAGATGGTTTCGATCACCGGGGAAACAAACGTGAAGGTCAGTTCATGCTGTGCATCGACTTTTGCGCTCCAGATGGCGTCCGAAATGCCGGCGATGATGCGATCAAGCGTTTGCGTTGTTTTTTTAAGATTGCGCTGCAAGCGAACTTTGCCGGCGGCGGCTTCCACGGCCAGGCGGAGGTCGTCGTTGGAAATCGGTTTTTGCAAAAAGTCCACAGCGCCCTGTTTCATGAGCTCGATGGCGTCTTCTGTGGTTTCATGTGCGGAAACGGCGATGGCCTGAAGCCAGGGATAGTTTTTGCGGGCGGATTGCATCAGCTCCAACCCGGTGATTCCGGGCATGCGCATGTCGGTAATGAGAATGTCCGCCGGTTCTTTTTGGAGCAGATCGAGCGCTTCAATTCCCGAATTGGCGGTCATGGTGGTGAAGCCGTCTTTTTTCAGGACGTAATCGATCAGCTCAACGAATTCGGGCTCATCATCCACCAGCAGAATTTTCAGCGGCGCCCGTTCCGTATTTTCAGGGCATGCGGAGCGGGCCGGACGAGGGTTGTTTGTTTCGGGCGCAGGGGACTGTTGCGTTTGCGGGATCATAGTTGTCTGGTGTTTTTATGGATGTGAATTTGGAGTGCGCGTTGGATGATTTGTGCGAGTTGTTCCTCGGCCAGGCGAAGTACGGCGTCATTCGGGGTTTCTTCTTTGACGCGGGAGACGATGGCGGAAGCCACGACGGCGGCCTGCAGGCCGAAGGTATTGATAATGGTCAGGAGCGTGGCGGACTCCATTTCATAATTCAATACATGCAGGCGTTGCCATTCCTCCATGGAGCCCTGGAAGCGCCGGGGGACATAACCGGTAAAGGTGTCGTATCGTTCCTGGCCGGGGTAAAAGGTGTCGGACGAGGCGGTGATGCCGATGCGATGCGGCAGGTTCAATTCGCGCGCGGCATCGGCGAGGGTATTGGTCAGTTCGAGGTCGGCCACGGCGGGGTATTCGATGGGCGCGTAATGCGTGGAGGCGCCATCCAGCCGTACGGCGCCGGTGGTGATGATGAGGCAGGGCAGGGGAATGTCCGGCTGAATAACGCCGGTGGTGCCGATGCGGTAATAATACCGGAGTCCCAGCGCGGCGAGTTCTTCCAGCGCAATGGAAACGGAGGGCCCGCCGATGCCCGTGGAGCAGACGAGGATGCGCTCGCCGTCCAGAGTCGCCAGCCAGGAGGTATACTCGCGATTTTGAGCTAAAAACCGCGCATTCGGGTCTATGGCTTTGGCGGTTTTTTCAACGCGTCCCGGGTCGCCCGGAAGCACGGCGTAACGCGCGCCTTCCAGGGATGCTTCGGATAAACGTACGTGGTACTTCACTTCATTTTTCACAAAGCCCGCCTTACTGCGAAAGCACATTTCTGATTACACTGCCGCGCAGTTTAAACAGGAGGTCCGAACAACGCAACATCCTTGTTGTTCTGAAACGATAAAAATGAACGGAAAAACCGGCCTGGAAATGTCCTGAAAAATTCTTCTGTTCAACGGCCCGTTTATATGATTCCTTGCGGCACATCAACGGAGAAATCAGCCATGAGCCACCCGATTCAGCACAGCATCCAGGAGGAGATCAACATATACGGCGTCAACGCCTGCAAAGCGGCATTCCGTGAACGGCCCGAAGAAATTCTTCGAGTTTACCTTTCAAACAAAACGAAGAATCAGTTCTCCGAGCTGATGCGGCATTGTGTGGAAAAACGGTTGCCGTATCACATCCGTCCCAAAGAGGAGTTTGATAAGATTACGCAGTCCACGCACCATGAAGAGGTCTGTCTGGTTGTCCGAAAGAAGGAACATGCGCCGCATGATGAATGGCTGAAGCGCTACGGGGATAAGAAGCTGGACATGGTTTTGGCGGTGGACGGGGTGGATAATCCGCACAACCTGGGTTCGCTCATGCGCATCTGCGCGCATTTCGGGGTGAAGCATTTATTAACGGAGAATCCCGATTCGCTGAAAAATGCCTCCGCACTGCGCACGGCCGAAGGCGGCGCCGAGCATGTGGTGATCATTGCCTGTCGGAATTTGTGTGAGGCCCTCGGTGATTTTCGCAAGGCGGGCTATCGCATTATTTCCACCTCCAGTCATGCCAAAAAAGGACAGGAGCAGCTGCGGTGGCCCATGAAAACCGTGCTGATTTTGGGTTCCGAATCGATGGGCGTGCGCCAGGAAATATGGGATCAGGCTGATGTTACGATCCGCATACCGGGCACGGATGTGGTCGAAAGTTTGAATGTGGCCAGTGCCGCCAGCATCCTGTGCAGCGACTGGTATGGGAAGAAAATGAATCCGCAT
>CAZISY010000030.1:0-1781 GCA_964542025.1 uncultured Verrucomicrobiota bacterium | reverse complement strand
GCCGCTTGTTGCTGAAGATTCAGGGCGGGGATCAGATCTTCCAGTTTGTGAGATGGGGCATCGGGCCAGGCGGCGCGCGCCAGTTTCAGCGTATCGATCCAGGGTCCAAAATGATGCAGCGGGGCCTGCTGGTGCAGGATGTTTTTTTCCGTGGCGATATTGTGTGCGCAGAGGAGGCGGCCGGTCAGCCAGGGCATGAGGTTCGGCCATAACGCCTGAAAACTGGGCGCGACCTTTAATTGCGGGCGAAGGGCATGATGGTTGCCCGGGGCCATGGGGTTGAACGGACGATCCCCCACATGCAAAAGCGTTTCAAACATTTCAGCCTGAAAGATGCCTTTTTCCAAACGGACCATCCCCAGCTGCCAGGGCTCGGAGGGGTAGCCGGGCAGGGAGCCGGTAGTTTCAAAATCCAACACCGTAATGGACCAGTCTGTAGTCATCTCGCGGCGAGGATAATCGCGAACGGGAGCTCATCGCAAGCGGATACTTGGCGGTGTTTTCGCGTTTGCGAAAGCGCTTGACCTGAAATCTCTGTTTCGGTAGAGGAGCATTCATGAAGTCAGGGAGGATTGTATGAGTAAAAAATATCTATTCACAATGGTGGTTTTTGTCGCTGCGGCTATCTTGTGTCGAACATGGGGAGGAACAGGGATAGACTCTACTTTTATCCAAATCAACAACAAGGGGAGTTTGGCTTGGTATGATTTGCAAAAAGCATCCTACCTCAACGATTTCAATGGGTATAATTTCGGTAGTTTCACGTCCGGCGATACGTTTATAATTTCAGGATCGGAAGCAAATACGTTTAAAAACGGCAGCGGGGATGTCACCGGCACTTACCTGTATTATCGCATATACCTGCAGGGAACCGGGGCGCCGGGATTCACTGGTGTTTTTGCAGGATGGACGGCGAACGCACCCTATCAGGATGCGTCAGGATATACCTATTCCGGCGGGGGCGACCAAAAGTGGGCGCAAATCGCATCTACTCCAAACATCCTGAGTGGCTTGGCTCAATCAGGGACTTACGTTGTTGAAGTGTACACCATGGCGACAAGCAACGAAGGGGACCGGTATGCCAGTAATGGCGGGTCGAATTATTCAGCCACCTTCGAGTATACAGCGGATGAGCCGTCGGCGGTTCCGGAGCCTGCTGCGATGGGGTTGTTCGTCGTCGGGTTCGGACTGGTTTTTCTGGCGCGTCAGCGTCGGCTTCACGCGTAACGGATTACTACCGGCTATCAGCATTCCTCATTCATTCGGCCGCCTGCGGGCAATCGGGTAGGAAGGCCGCATCTATTCTGAAACGCTGTTGTTTTTCAACAGTTCATTCCGTCGCGATTGGATGATTTCCTGATGATTGGTAGAGGCGTCCTGCGCCTTTTCAAACCATTCTGTTGACTGCGTCGTTTTTCCGGAAAGATAAAGGGCTTCGGCGATAAAGAAGTAAATGTCCGGATACTGTTCATTCCGTTGCTGAATCGCCATAAAAAGTTCGCCGGCATTTTCATAGTCGCAGCAGGCCATCAGCATACGTGCGAGCAGAAAAGCGCGATCTGGAGAGGGCTCGCGGCGTGCGGCCTGCCAGGCATACGCGGCGGCCAACTCCATGTCGCCTCGTTGGGCGGCTTCTTCGGCCTGCCGGGTGAGGGCAGCGGGGGAATCCTGTTCGCGGAAGGGATCTGCGGATGTGCGCGGTGCCTGCCCGCTGTAGGGTGACTGAGCGGTTTCGGGGGCGGAAAACGGTGTGCTTGAAAAATCCGTCGGCACGGTATTGG
>CAZISY010000029.1:38203-40920 GCA_964542025.1 uncultured Verrucomicrobiota bacterium | reverse complement strand
AAACGCTCCGCAGCGTCTCCAACACGTAAAGTCCACCCAGCTTTGAACTATCCGGTTTAAGCCTGATCTCAGCATATCAAACCTGCTCTTTCTTTATTTAGTACCGTTCGAATGAGTCTGTATCTTACGATCAATCGCCCCGCAATCATTCCGGTATGGTTTTTAAGTTGTGCCATCATTTCTTTTAGGGGCAACGCATTATCCATTCTTTCGCATTATCTTGTACCCTGCAGAAAGGCGCGTGTTCAACAATATTTCACTCCAGTTATGTACTAGTTACTATACATCTCATTTCACATAGTGTACCTAACCGAGCATGTTCCAAATTATTATCCACTGAATTGAGGACGTTCATCGTATGAAAAAAATGTGGGACTCCCGGAAACGTGTGTTCTGTTTCGCTCTTCTTCTGGCTCTCCTGACTCTCTCCGCATCAATCCTTTACATGCGCTCGGTCCCTCCGGCTCCCCCGCAAAATCCGCCACTCCCCGACACTGCCGCCATCAATCCCCCGCCGATACCGCCCGCACAGCCCGACCTGCCTCCCGTGCCCGCCGCCGCCATTGCGGCGACACCATCCACGGCCGCTGATTCCCCCGCGCTCTCCCCGACGAATACTGTTTCCCCATCGGCGCCGACTGCTTCTGCAGCTCTGTTATCGCCTGCCATCACCGAATCATCGCCCTTTTTCCAGCACACGCCGGACGTTCAGCTGCTCGAATCGCGCGAAGTCCCCGCCGATGCTTCCGGTCATTGGCGCCGGGAGCTTCTGGTGAAAGCATCGGGCAAATATCCGTTCGTTCGGCTTGATCAGGAACTCGCCGGCGGCATCGGCGGAAATACGCAGTTGATATCGGAAAAAGCCTGGGTGGCGGATCATGTACTCGTCGTCCTGCGCAGTGACCGTACGCGCACTGATCTGGAAAATATATTGCAGGGCAGCGGTTGGACCATCCGTCGCGCCATGTACGCGCCGAACCATTTTCTGGTCGCCGCTGACCGCGTTGATCTCGACACGGCGAATCAGGGCACCGAACAATTCAATCGCCTCACCAATCTGGTCAACAACACCGGCTTCGATTTCGTGGTTTATACGGCGGATGTCGTCCCGAACGATCCACGCTTCTCGGAATTGTGGGGTCTGCGCAACACCGGGGAAACCGGCGGCACGGCCGGCGCCGACATCAGCGCTGTGAAAGCATGGGAAATGACGACGGGCTCATCGAACGTCATCGTATCCGTCATCGATACGGGGACGGATTACAACCATCCTGACTTAAAGGATAACATGTGGATCAACACGGGCGAAATTCCCGACAACAATGAAGACGACGATTTGAATGGCTTCATTGACGACGTTCACGGCTGGGATTTCTGTAACGATGATCACGATCCGTTTGACGACCATTACCATGGCACCCACTGCGCCGGAACGATAGGCGCTGCGGGCGATAACATGATCGGGGTGGTCGGCGTGTGCTGGCGGGTTCGCATCATGCCCTTGAAATTTCTCAGCGCCAGCGGCAGCGGCTACTCGTCCGATGCGGTGGACTGCGTGCATTACGCCGTGAACAACGGATCGCGTGTGCTCAGTAATTCCTGGGGCG
Organism: uncultured Verrucomicrobiota bacterium; assembly: GCA_964542025.1. Lineage (GTDB taxonomy): Bacteria > Verrucomicrobiota > Kiritimatiellia > RZYC01 > RZYC01 > JAQVYB01. The sequence goes on along the minus strand of CAZISY010000029.1, from coordinate 39,313 downwards.
GCGGCGGCGCTCTTCCGGCACTCGTGGATGCCATCGGCTACGCGCAGGCCTCAAATGTCCTTTTTGTCGCGGCAGCCGGCAACGATGGTAAAAATACGGACGACTCTGTGAATTATCCCTCCTGTTACACCAACGAAAACATTCTGGCCGTAGCGGCTCTGGACTATAAGGATAAGCTGGCGTCCTTCTCGAACTACGGGAAAACCACCGTGGACGTGGGCGCGCCGGGCGTGAATATTCTCAGCACCTATCCCACGGCCAATGTGAATGGGCCCTATCACGCCATCAGCGGCACCTCCATGGCCACCCCGCATGTGGCCGGGCTCGCCGCGCTCCTGCTCGCGCGGGAGAACCTGCCTGTCCTGCTGCTAAAAAGCACCATCATGAATTCCTGCGACCCGGTCGAATCCGTGAAAAACAAAGTGGTTTCAAACGGGCGCATCAATGCCCTTCAGGCCCTGCAATATAACGCATCGGCTTTTTTGGACAAAAGCAGCTATTTCTACAATGAGTATCTCACGGCCTCCATTCGCGATCAGCTCGCCATCGGGTCCAATCAGGTGAAGGCCCTTGTCACCACGGACCGCGGCGACGCTGAAGTTCTCACCCTTTATCCCCGGGTGGGCGACACCCGCTACTTTACCAACCGACTGCTGATTGTTCAGAATGCCGCGCCCATTTCCAACAACGGACAGCTCGACGTGCAGGAAGGCGACACGCTCACGCTCCTCTACACCAACGTCACCGGCGAAATCACGGCCACCGCTCAGGCGGGTGTCTCCCTCAACCTGGAAATCACCCTGGATGAGGCGGACATCCTGCTTTCCAACAACACGTTCTCCACGGATCTATGCGGTGAAAACAACGGGAATGTTCCCGTTACGGTGATCATTTCCAACGAAACCAGCGGGGCCGTCTATATCTTTTCAACCACCAACCGCTGGTGCTTCACGGTTCCGCTGACCGATTATATTTCCATCTTTCATATCACCGGATCCAATACATACGGACGCACCGCTGAACAAACCTGTGTCATTTCCCGCAAGGGCCCTGCCGGTACAAATTATGTTTCCACCACAGGATCCCATGAATGGCCGTTTTCCTCACCGG
>CAZISY010000029.1:0-38103 GCA_964542025.1 uncultured Verrucomicrobiota bacterium | reverse complement strand
TGCCAGGGGAATGCCCTGCTCACCAATTGCATTCTGCGCGACAGCAAGGGCGTCTGCGGCGGCGGGCTCTATGCCTCCGGCCAGGTCGTGGCGGCGAATTGCCGCATTGAAAACAACGCGTCCTTTATGGGCGGCGGCTTCTATGCCGAGCAGTCCGTTTCACTTCAGGGATGCACCATTCAGAGCAACACGGCCACGGAAAAAGGCGGCGGAGGGTTCATGAGCGGCGCCGCGCACATAACCGGTTGTTTAGTCGTCACCAACCGTGCAGAGGGCGGCGGCGGCGGGCTCTTCTTAACCGAATCCGCTTCCGCATCCGCCTGCACCCTGGAAAACAATGTCGCCACCCTGTACGGCGGCGGCGTATCCATGCAGGGCAGCGTGGTGGTCTCCAACTGCACGCTGCGTGCAAACAGCGTCAAAACCTATTCTATTTCCTCCTCCATTAACGGTGGCGGCGGCGCGTACCTCTTCGGTGGATTGCTCACCCATTCCACCATCATCACCAACCGAACCTGCATGTACGGAGGAGGGATTCTGCAATATGCCGAGGAGGCTGGAAACCATTCCGGCGGAACCGTGCGCAACTGCCTTATCCGCAACAATACCAGTTCGCTGGGCGGAGGCGTTTTGCTCTACGACGGCGGGCTCTTTGAAAACAATCTGGTCACCGGAAATTCCTCGGAATTCCTGTACGGATACTATTATTACGAGATGTCCGGAGGCGGCATGTTCATCTGTACCCGCCACACCAACAACAACCTGATCGTGCGAAACAGCACCATCACCCGGAATACCGGCATTCATACCGCAGGCGGGCTCTCCGCTTTTGACGACACAAAAAAGATTGCACTGTTTCAAAACTGCATCATTCAGGATAATTGCGCACCCGCTTCCCAAAACTACCGCATCGCCAACGATTCGGGCATCATCTGTTCCCGCTTCTCGCATACCTTCGCCACGCCGTTGATTGAGGGCACCAATAACATGTCCGGCGATCCCTGTTTCAGGAATCCCGCCGCCGCTGATTTTCGCCTGAGCGCCGCTTCGCCCTGCATTGATCAGGGCATGTTTTACACCGGACAGGGCGCCCAAACGGATCTCGAGGGAAATCCGCGCATCTATGGACGCGGGCCGGATATCGGTGCGTATGAGTTTACGCCAAACGGCCTGACCTGCGCGTTTCGAATGGAACCTGCGGCGCAGGGTGCTGAGCCCTTCTCGCCCGTCTTTACGGCATTCTCCACCGGCGGACAGACCAACGCGGATTACTATATTTGGGATCTGAACGGCGATGGTCTGACCGATCTGGAAGGATACGGGCTTTCCTCTGTCACCGGATTATACAGTCACGCCGGACAATATACGGTCAGCCTGACGATCAGCAATGCCCTCGGCGAAACCGCCCTCTTCGTGCTGACCAACGGTATCTCGGTTGGTTATGCCAACCTCTATGTCGCCACCAACGGACTCCATCAGGCACCCTACACCAACTGGACGATGGCCGCCACCAACGTGCAGACTGCTCTGAATGCGGCCTCGGATGGCGCATCCGTATGGGTTGGCAACGGAACCTACACCTATTCCGGAACCATCCAAATCACCAACGGTATTGACGTCCGCAGCCTCTCCGGATCAACCGGTACGGTGCTCCGCGCCGCGGGTGGTTATCGGGTAGTCACGCTCTCTCACCCGGACGCGCTGCTGGAAGGGTTTTCCCTTGAAAACGGACAGTGTTCCTCATACGGCCAACGAGGTGCCGGAGCGATGATTCAAGATGGCGGCACGATCCGCTATTGCACGATATCCGGAAACCGGTCACTCACGGACTCCCAGGGCGGCGGCGTATACGTCTTTCGTGGCGGGCTCGTGGAAAACTGCATCATACAAAGCAATACGACAGTCAATTACGCCGGCGGGGCCTATCTGCTCGGCGCCGGCCCGACCGGTCCTTCCACGATCCGAAATTCCCTCCTCATTCACAACACGGCCGGATCAGAAGGCGGTCCCTGCTGCGGAGGAATGTATCTTGACCAGGGCGCACAGGCAATCAACTGCACCATCGTCAGCAACCTGGGAACCAAAGCCGGCGCCGGCATCGGGGTCGGCTCCGATTCGCTGGTGAAAAACTGCATCGCCTGGTATAACGGAAAACCGGAGATCAGTGATCGCGATATCGGAATAAGCCCCTATTTAAGGGACGCCGTGCTGGAAAACAATTGCGTCGGTTCTTTTGCCACGAATGCAACGATCGGCAACATGATCACGAACGAACCGCTCTTCACGGATATGGCCCGCGGCGGCTACACGCTGCTGCCTGGATCGCCCTGCCTGAATGCGGGCGTCAACGAATCCTGGATGAATGACACCTTGGATCTCGCCGATTCCCCGCGTATCGCCTACGGCACGGTCGATATCGGCGCCTACGAAATGCAGGAAGCCCTGAACGCACAAATCACCCTCAACCAACACAAAGGCTTTTCCCCTCTCTCGGTGACAGCCACCGCCTGGGTCGGCGGAACCAATGTGAATGGTCTCTCCTACGCCTGGGATATGAATGGCGACGGCACGAATGATTTCGAAGGCCCTGACGCCTCGACGGTCACCAACCTCTATACGGAAGCCGGCATCTACTCCGTCACGCTTACCGTCTCCAACGAAGCCGGCGAAACAGCCACCGCCATCCTGAAGGATTTTGTTCAAGTTCAAACATTTTCCTGTTTTGAGTTTTCAGGTTTTTCTTCCATCCAGACTGCGGGCGTCCCGTTCAAAGTGACACTCACCGCACGCGGACCGACGAATGAGGTATTGACCGCCTTCTCGGAAGCGGTCGCCCTTTCGCTGCCGGGGTTTGAAACACCGGCGCTCACACCAACCGACATCCTATTCACCAATGGCCGTTGTTCTGCCTCCCTTACCATCGACGGAACCGCATCCAATCTGCATCTGCTGGCTGACGATGGCGCAGGACATGCCTCGACCAGTTTCCTGTTCAGCGTCGTGCTGGGCCCCCTGCACCATTTCGCATTTCAACCGCTGGCTCTTCCCCTGAGTCCCGAGGTTCCTTTTGCTGTGAACATCCGGGCCTGCGACCCGCAGGGCTATACCTACACGCCCTTCACCAACGCGATCCAGCTCTATGCCGGAGTCTTTGGAGCTTTCGGCACCTATATCGAATTGCTCAACCAACAGGCCTATCTGAACTATCCGATCAATCCGGCGCTGCCCTCGCGCCGCATGCAGTGTATCTACACCACCAATCAGGTGGGGAAAGCCGGCCGGATCAACGGGCTGGCCCTCTATGTTTCTCCGTTCGCCCAGGAAATGCCGCTCTCTGATTTCCGCATCCGGATGAAGCACACGCCCCTGAATGCCTATCCGGCCTCCAACAACATTTGGGAATCCTCCGGCTGGCAGGTGGTCTACGACAATACAAAACTTTTCTCATCCACCGGATGGGCCCACGTCACCTTCGATACGTCCTTTGAGTACAACGGAACCAACAGCCTCATGATTGACTTCGCTTACTACAACGAAGATCTATCTGAGTATAACGCGTATGTCACCGCAAGCACCATGCCGTCCAACCAATCCCTTTTCTACGGAACCGCCAATGATTACGGGCACCCCGCCGATTGGCCGACCAATGACTACAATCCAAAACCGTCCCCCTCCGTTTATGTTCCGGATATTCGCCTCTTTTACGAGTCGGATATCTCCTCCGTGATAACGCCGACATCAACCACGGCATTCGCCGGCGGGGAGTGGTCCGGCAATGTACGGATCGGCTCGCTTCTCACCAACGCCCAGTTGGTCGCCGATGATGGAGAAGGCCATAAAGGCTACAGCGAAATTTTCAACGTGGGCGTCGCTGAACTGCAGGTAAAGTCGGCACTCGGTACGGCCATTCCTCCCGTTGGATTCCATTATTATTCCACCGACACCGTCATTACCTGCCGGGTCGAAGAAGCTGAACTCACATTCGGCGCCACGCAGTATGTCTGCGCAGGCTGGAGTGGCGAAGGCGCCATAGCATCCAATCCCGTCGGCGGCGGCAATGCCGGAGCCATCACACTGTCCGACAATGCCTCCATCACCTGGCTGTGGGCCACCAATTACCGGCTCGATCTCTCCGCAACCTACGGCACGCTAACAAAAACCAGCGGATGGTATGAAGCGGGCTCCACCGTCGTCGTCGAGACGGTCGCCAACCCCGGCGCGGAATTCTGGTACTGGAAGGGTAACACCAATGGGTGCATTATGAACGGAACGCGCATCGAAATTCCCATGACCAACTCGCGAACCATTGAGGCCCTTTTTACGCGCGGGTATTATGTCAATGACGCCTCCACCAGCAACGACGCCTGGTGCAGCGCCCCCGGCGACGACGCCAACGACGGCACGAGCGCTTCCCGTCCAAAAGCCACCGTGCAGTCCGTGCTGACAAATTATACCCTGACTCCGGGTGATGTGCTGCGCATCGACACGGGAATCTACACTCCGACCTCCACCATTTGGGTTGCGCAATCCAATTCGGGGTCCGCGCTGTCGCCGGTCATTATTGAAACATCGCCCTACGGCGTTCATTTCACGGCAAACTCGGCGGACATGGCCACCAACGCGATGTGGCGTTTGGAATTTCCAATACATCTCACCCTGCGCATGGCCGAAGATGATCCGCATCCCGAGTTTCCTCGACAGCTCCCTCAAATAAGCGGCGCTCAAATCGGAGTCTATGTGCGGCATTGCTCGTTCATTACCCTCTCCGGCTTGGAAATATTCAGCAACACGCAACACGGCGTGCTTAATGCGGGCTCCGATTCCTGCCGTTTCAGCCATGTCCTGCTTCATCACAATAACGGATGGGGGCTGATGGGAACCAACTACACCGATGAAATCCGCATTGAAAACTGCACGCTGGCCGACAACACACAAGGCGCCATTCATTTCGGCGGCGGATCCATCCGCAACATGCGCAACAACATCCTGTGTTCATCCGGAAACGCCAGGCTTATTCAGGCCTCCGAACTGTCCTACTTCTACTCCGACTACAACTGCTACCACTCCACCGGAAGCATCCCCTGGGTGATCAATTCCAACAATTACGTCAATCTGCTTAATTTGCGAAACAGCATGGGCTGCGACACCAACAGCTTCAGCACCGATCCCTATTTCGCTAAAACAGGCGCCGGCGGATATCAACCTCAAAGCATGAGCGGACACTTCGAAGGAAATTCGCTGATCATCGACTCCAATCAGAGTTCCTGCATCGACGCCGGCGATCCGGCTTATGGATTCTCCGCTGAACACGAGCCCAACGGAAGCCGAATCAATATGGGCGTGTATGGCGGCACTCCATTAGCGTCGCTCAGTCCCACAGGACTCGTCTGGCGGCTCAATATTGAATCGATTGTCGGCGTAAGCGAGCCGTCCGCTGGACCTCACTATTACTATGACGGAACGGACGTCACTATCACCCAGAAAGTCACCACCGACCTCGTGAATCAGGTATCCAGTTACACGCTGGCCGGCTGGGTACTCTCCAACGCCACCGATCAGGCAGGCATGACGAACGGAACCAACGCCGTCATTCACCTGCGCCTGACCAATCATACGCAGGCCGTCTGGACATGGAACGCCCGGCATCTCCTGCGCATCACCACCAACGGCCCCGGCATTATCCCCCCCGTCGGCGGATGGTATGATGAAGGAACCGTTGTGCCTGTTTGTGCCACGGCCAGAATGTATGCCGGCTTCACCCAATGGAAGGGGCAAACCAACGAATGCACAACATCCGGCTCCAATCTCCTGGCAACCATGAAAGTGCCCCACTCCATTACCGGCGTTTTTGCGGCATTGACCGGACACGAACTGGCCCGTTTTGACGTGAGTTATGTCCCCTCCCCGCAACAGGTCAATCAGGGAGTCCCGGTGACCATCACCGCATTAAGCGCCTCCGGTCTGTTGGCCCCGTTCAATGAAACGGTTAGCCTCAGCCAAAACCGGAATCCAATCATTACAAACATGAGCAACTACTCGTCATCCTATTCTGCATGGTACCCTGGTAAATGTGGAATACGAGTGCTCGTGACCAACGAGATCACCGTGACGCACATACGACACAAGGGAGATGGCGCCACGGCTGCGTTCATATGGACCGACAATGGAACGGTGCTGCGCGCTGCCTATAACATCGAGTCCACCAATGCCTACGGCTGGGTGATACGTCCGGTTACCCCTCCGCTACGTCTGACGAATGGGCAGATCTACCGTATTGGCATCAGCTATCCTGACTATACGTTTGTCTATTCCCAATCCAGCCCCGGTTTCCCGATTTCTTTTGCAGATGGAATCATCACATCAAGCTGCGGCACCACATATGGAAGCTATCCGTCCACCATCAGTACTAATTCTCTGATTCCTGTGGATGTCCTGTATGTGCGCGGCGCACTGATTACGCCTTCACCGAGCGTCTTGGGGCCATTCACAAATGGAATCTGGTCCGGCAACATCGTGATTAGCAACCCCGTCACGGAACTGTTGCTCAAAGTGAATGATGAAGGCGATAATCACGCTGGATTGTTTAACCTGTTTGACGTGGCCGCTAAATGGATACTCAGGATCACCAGTCGCGTGAACTACTGCAGTCCCGAACCGGGAGCGTATGAAATGGAATTCGGGTCCATGGTGACGACACGAGTGGACTCTCCCATAATCAGCGGTGGAACACAGTATGTCTGCACGGGCTGGACCTCCTCCGGAAATGGCCCGCTCTCCGGCAGCAATACAGAATGCGTTCTCACGCTCACCAACAACACCGAACTCATCTGGCTGTGGAACACGAATTATTACGTGGAAATAACCGCTGGAAGTCATGGAAGCGTCAGCACGTCCGGCGGCTGGGTTCTTCAGGGAAGCACCACCACGGTCGCCGCCATACCGTATGCCTACTATCACTTCAACCAATGGAGCGGAGCGTCATCCGGAACCGACAACCCGCTTCGTATCACGGTGTTCGGGCCAATCACCCTTTCCGCGCTGTTCGCCGAAAACAGGACGTCCAACAACCCCACCCCCGAATGGTGGATGGTTCAATTCGGATGGACCAATGATTTTGAAGCGGCGTCCGAAAGTGATCAGGACGGCGATGGCGTGCCGACCTGGCAGGAATGGGTCGCCGATACCGATCCATCAAGTTCCAATTCATACTTCCATATCCGGTTGCCGCACAGCTTCACACAACCCGCACTCACTATCCCCTACTCGCCTGACAGAACGTATCAGGTGCAGCGCCGCTATTCCTTATCCGCGGAATGGACCCCGCTGAGCCCCGAAGAGCAAACGCTGGATCCGAAAACCGGAACCATTACCTGCGTGGAGACCTCTTCCCTGAATCGCTGTTACTATCGTATCCGCGTTTCGGAACCGTAAGGATAGAAACCCCGGGAATACGTTCGGGTTATTCCGGACAGCGGACTATACTTTAGCCCGCTTCACGGAAACCAGGCATACGTCGTCCGCATACTCCCGGTTGCCGGAAAAGGCTAAAGCGTCTTTCGCCATCGCACGGAGCATGACCTGCGGGGGTTGACCGCTTTGCGTGGCCAGAAATTCACCCATCCGCTTATTCTCATAGTATTCATTTGCGGCATTGACTTCCTCGGCCAGTCCATCCGTATAAATGATCAGCGTCGTATCCGCCGGAAGCGTTAGTGACGTTTGATTGTATTCAATGTGATTAAACAGGCCGATTGCCGGACCGCGCGCCCCGTTCGCTGAAATATCCACATAGCTGATTTCGCCGTTCTGCTCATTGAACAGCAGCGGCGCCGGATGCCCCGCGCTCAAATAACGCATTTCTCCGGTTTCCACATTGATGACGCCATAGAACACCGTCGCAAACGTCACATCCTTCATTTTTTCAAAAATGCCGTTGTACGCATTGTTTAAATTCGTCAAAAAAGCCGCCGGGGACGATGATTGGCCCGCCAATTGTTCGATCAACCCGCGAATGGTCGCCACCACCAGCGCGGCACGCATCCCGTGTCCCATCACATCACAGACGAACAGCCCCACTTCCTTTTCAGAAACGCGGAAGATGTTAAAAAAGTCGCCTCCCACTTCACCGCTGGGATAATAAACGTGCGCAAACTCTATCCGGCGTCCGTTGATTGCAGGAAACTCCGGATAGTCGCGCGGTAAAAGGGCTTCCTGAATTTCGCGCGCCATCACCAGGTCGTCTTCCATCTGTCGGTTCCGGTCGCTCAGCTCGAGCGCATAATGCTCCAGTTGCTCCTGTGCCGCTTTTTGTTCGCTGATATCCACCAGAGAAATCACCATGCCGGTGATTTCGCCATCGGCATTAATGTTGGGCGCCACCGATGCGTTGACGTAGAAACAACTGTCATTCTTGCGCCGCATCTTCACTTCGCCGCGCCAGCATTCTTTGCCCTTTACCGCAGCAACCACTTCGTCGGCCGTGGATTGTTCAATGATGAATTCCCTTATATTCTGCCTGGCGGCAGCTTCACTCTCCGTCAGCCCCAGCAGCGTCCGCATGGAATAATTGCAATACACCATCCCGGCGGTCAGATCGGCAATGGCAATGCCGTTCGCAGAGTTTTGAATGGCATTATACCCCGTGCGCAACTGATCTTCCGATTCCCGCCGCAACGTTATATCGCGCACAAAAAAACTCAGATAATCCGCATTGGAAAGATGCAGGCGGTTCACAGAAATTTCGGCCGGGAAAACGGATTCATCCTTGCGGATGCAAAAAGCCTGAATCAGTGTAAACTGATTGTTTTTCAAGTTGTCCAAAATCGTGGTCAGCAGGGCCGAATCCGCCCCGAGGATAACTTCATTGATCAGTTTCCCGCACATTTCCGTTTTCGAAAAATTGAAAAAACACAGGGCCCTGACATTGGCGCTGATAATCGTCCCGTCCAAACGGGTTACAATGGCACCGTCATACAAATTCTGCAGCAGCTCGTGAAAGTCCTTCCCGCCGATGATTTGCGTTTCGATCTTGGAGGGCGGCTTGGAAGATGGAAGGCGGATCGGCTGTGTACGGCGGGACACCTGAATCTCGGAGCTGTCAGGCATATGAGCCGTAATATCAATGCGCATGGTCGTTGAAAAATCATCCCGTTCCGACATAATACCTCAACTCGTTTACTCTGCCTTACGCAACAGTAGCGGCAGAAACTATCACAGGCCGCGCATTCTTGAAAAGCCGTCTTTTGACTGTAATTTATGTTTCTTTCTCATTGATATATATCCGCCGCCACCGCTAATGTATAGCCGTTCAACGGAAACGATTTAATTCAATCGGGAGACTGGCTGTGGAACTTCAATGCAATAAATTATCGGATAAAGCGGTTTTTATCGAAACTTCAGGCAGAATGGATGCCTCCATGGCGCCGAATTTCGAGGCTCAATGCCAGAAGTGGATCGACAAGGGTTCGGTCTATATTGTGGCTGATCTGGAAAAACTCGAGTACCTCAGCAGCGCCGGTCTGCGCAGCATCCTGCTGGTCTCCAAAAAACTGAAAGCCTCCGGCGGAAAGCTCCTCTTCTGCCATGTCCACGGCTCTGTGAAAGAAATTTTTGATATCTCCGGGTTCTCGGCGATGTTCGAATTTTACAAGACTCCCGAAGAAGCGCTGGCTCACATCTGATCATGAAAAAATTACTTCTCCTTTCGCTCCTGCTTTCAGCAACCACCTCCGTGCTGGGAGTCGGTCCGGTTCTGGATCCAGACCTGGCCGGACAATATGAAGGTGCCACCAATGCCCAGGGGCTGGCCCATGGCAAGGGCAAAGCAACCGGCGCCGATACCTACGAAGGCGACTTTAAAAACGGAATCCCCGAGGGATCCGGCGTTTACCGCTGGGCGGATGGCGACGTCTATACCGGTACATTCTCCCGCGGCGATCTGGACGGTGAAGGAAACTACGTCATCAGTAACGGTGATCAGTACAATGGTCAGTGGGCCGACGGGAAGGTCCACGGGAAAGGTACGTTCAAATGGGCCAACGGAAATACGTATGCCGGCGAATATCGCAATGACAAGCGAAACGGATACGGCATTTTCACCTGGGCCAATGGGGATAAATACGAAGGCGAATGGCGCGACGGAAAACGCCATGGAAACGGAACCTTTGTCATGACCGCCGGCGACTCCTACACGGGCGACTGGAAAAACGACAACGTCAACGGTTCCGGCGTCTTTACCTGGGCCAACGGCGACAAGTATCAGGGAGACTGGACCGACGGCGTACGCAGTGGAAACGGCATCTTTACGACAGCCCAGGGCGACAAGTATGACGGCGAATGGAAAGACGGCCTGCGCAGCGGTGAAGGCACCTACTGGGCGGCAAGCGGCGACAAATACACCGGCGATTGGCTGAACGACAAAGCCAACGGAAATGGAAAATTTTTCTGGGCCAATGGCGACAAGTACATCGGCAAATATACAGATGGCCAACCAACCGACGGCTGGTATTACTGGGCGGACGGAAAGAAAGAGCGTTTTCCGGTTCCCGCCGGACAGAAACAATAATCGTTCGCGATTTGTTCACCCTTTCTGCTTACATGGCCTCTTCATCCCGCACGGTATCGACCTCATCCGGCGAGACGGCATCTGGCAAAGCAAATGAACACCATCAATCCCGACGGAAAAATTCACCGGAGGAAGGTACATGCATTTTTACATTGGAAACATCATCGGACTTGCGGCCTTTTTTGCGCTGCACCCTATTATTTTGCAGGCCGAAACCGCCCCCTGTTCCGCAGAGATCCTTGAAGAAAAGGCGTTTGATTATTTCTGGAATACCTGCACCACCAACGGCTTCATGCCTGACCCCGTTGTTGATCCTCCGTGCGTTACCACAGAAGGCAGCGGCTTTCAATTGACCGCATTGTGTCTGGGCGCGCAACGGGGATGGATTACACGGGACGATGCCCGGATCAGCATTTTGCAGGTGCTGAACAATTTCGCCGCGCTGCCCCGCTTTCACGGCTTCTGGGCGCGTCATTATGAGTACCCGTCCCTGCGTCCTGTGGAGTACAGCCACCAGTCAACTCCGGGTGGACACACGCTCTCCACCGCCTATCTGGCAGCCGGGCTCTACACCGCGCGCACCGTGTTCAATCAAACGGACAACGAAACGGAAACGCAGATACGCGAACTGTGCCGTCAGCTGCTGGACAGCATCGAATGGGACTGGATGCTCAGCACCCCCGCCGGACATACGGCGAAAACGCTCGCGGCCTGGTGGAATCCGGAAAGCGGATTCGATCCCGACGTGCGACTGGATGGCCGGCAGGATTTCCGCGGAGCGCTCGCCTATCTTCTGGCCATTGCCTCCACCACCCATCCCATACCCGCCGTCTCATGGAACGAGGGATTCGTCCCCACGCTGGAATGGATTACCGAGCAAAACACCTCTTTTATTTCCTGTCCGTCGCCGGCCTACCTGCTTCAGCCGCAGGTTTGGCTGAATCTTCAGCACCGTCGGGACCGTACCGCTGATTATGCTCAATCCACGCTGCTGGCCATACGCGCCAACCACGGCTATGCCGTCATAACCCTGTACCCGGGAACCCCGTTGTGGGGCATCACGGATTGTCTGGGGCCGAACGGCTATGAGCGATACGGCGTGCCGCCACTGATCGGACCGGTGGAACAGGATGCCGTGATCTGCCCCGCCGCCGCCATCGCTTCAATGCCCTTCACGCCCGCACTTACGAAAAAAGCCATGGAGTCGTTCTATACCGATTATCGCCATGAACTCTGGGGAGAGTACGGTTTTTATGATTCCTTCAGCCCGAAAAACAACTGGTTTGCCAAGCAGTATTCCACGGTTCACCAGGGGCTGATCATGGGCATGCTGGCCAACGCCAAAGACCAGGTGATTCAGCAATGGTTCATGAGTAACCCTGAAATTTCCGAAGCGCTGGACCAAATGGGGTTCTACGGCATGCTGGACGGCTTTGAAGATCGCCCCCGGGGCACCGACGCCTCCCTGCTCCTCGAATCCTCGCTGGAATACGCTGCTCGCCTTTCATACGAAACGGCCCCGGAAGGACGTTACTCGCTCTATATCGAGTACAACAAACGGGCAGAAACCAACGCCCCGCTCTCTTTCGTCCCCGCGCTGAAAGATTTTTCTTCTTATCACTACTTCGCTCTCTGGATCAAAGGAAACGCCGACCCCTCATTTATGCTGGAAGATGAAAACGGCAGACAGACACAGCTCGGACGCGCCATCAAGGGACCCTCTTTTGATGGATGGCGTAAAGTGTATTTCCCCCTTCCCGCTGACGCCCCTGACTTTTCGCTGTCCGGTGTGCGCCGCATTTTGATGGACGCCGACCCCTCCAAAAACCGGGCATCCGGCAGCCTCTTTATCGATCAGCTGCATCTGGTCAACCTGCTGTCCCTGAAGCAGCCGGCTGTACCCGCCAACTTCCAAATCCGCGAAACCAGAATGCCCGGAGAACTGAACCTCTCCTGGCGTATTGATCCCTCCAACACCAACGCCGCGAGCCCCTTCCGCTATCATCTGCGCTATGCCTCCGAGCCTATCCGCAACGACCGCGCCTTTCGCCGCGCATCCCCCGTTCCGGGCGGCGAACAAATTCGCGCGGAAGGCGTCTCCCAGTCTTTTTCCACCACGATTCCATCCTCCCTGCAACCCTGGTATTTCGCCATCCGGGCAGAAGACATGCAGGGCATCCAATCAGACATCACCTGCAGTGAGCCGGTGCTGCTCACGGAGAAAAAACTTCCCGTCGAGTTTCCGCTTGAACATTTCGACGCCGCATTACCGCACCTGCGCTGGACGTCATCGGGACCGGCACTGACCGCCACCCCCACGGAAGACGCTTCACTCGAAGGCGGCGGCAGCCTGGAAATCACCTATCACAAAGAAGGCGAGGAGAGCCGCTGGGCCTGCCTGACCGCCTACACAGATGTGCACAATATGGACTCGTACCGCTATCTGTCCATGTGGGTGGCCGGAACGGCCGACCTCGTGCTTCGTTTCGTGGATTCGCACGGCGCTCAGCAGGATACGACCGTTGAAAAAACCATCAATCCCGACGCCTGGTCACCGGTGTTTTTCGACCTCACCAAGCTAAACCGGATTGACCGCCGTTCCGTGGAACGAATCATGCTCTTTGTGGAACCGGATAAAGTGAACATCGCGGGCACGATCTACATTGATTCCATCTCGCTGTGCAACACGCGCAACTGACGAGCGGCATCAATTCAATACCATGCCCTCGTGAACGTACCGGCCGCATACCAGCGCGGCGCCCGTCATGTTCTTTTTGCCGTCCGGCTTCACCTCCAGCAGACGCAACGCCTCGCGTCCCGTCGCAATCAGCGGCCCCTCTCCGGTCGTGGAGATGACCTGCCCCGGCGCTCCCGTTCCCGGCTCAACCCGCGTCCGGTAAATCCTCAAAAGCCGATTGCTTCCCTTTTCGATCTCGCAGAAACAAACCGGCCAGGGTTGAAACCCGCGTATCCGGTTGTGAAGCTGCCCGGCGGGCATGGCCCAATCAATGCGTCCATCTTCTTTGGTCAATTTAAAGACCGTGGTGGCTTCTGCGTGCACCTGCGGCCGGCCCGTCACCTGCCCCGTCCGAATTCCGTCCACCGCACGAACCAGCAGCAACGCGCCCTGCTCCGCCAACCGCGCGCCCAATTCCACGGCGGTTTCTTCTTCGCCAATCATCGTCTTTTCCTGAAGCAGAATATCCCCGGCATCCATCTCCTTCGCCACATACAGCACGGAGACCCCGGTTTCCGTTTCTCCATGCGCCACCGCCTGCTGAATCGGCGACGCCCCGCGATATTTCGGTAAAAGCGACGGATGCAGATTGATGGCCCCATAACGCGGAATGGTCAATATGCTGTCTGGAATGTATTGGCCATAGGCCACCACCACAATCAGATCCGGTGACAGCGCCTGAACCTCCTGCACAGCCTCGACGCTCCCAATCCGTTCCGGCGAAAAAACAGCAAAACCCCGGTTCACAGCAAAGGCCTTCAGTTCACAGGGCGCCATTTTTTTGTTTCGCCCCTGCGGACGATCCGGCTGCGTAACCACTCCGACAATCCGGACATCGCTCTTTTCGCTCAATGCCCGCAATGACGGACAGGCAATTTCATCCGAACCCATAAAAATAATATTCATCACGCGTCCCCGATTCTCCATTCCCGGCGGTAGATATTACGACTTGAATTGCCGGAATCATAATTTAAACTTTTGAAGCATGTAAAACCATTATCCGGGGGAAAAGGACGAATTGCATGAATGTTCAGGAAAAAGCAGATGCCGCCATCACCCGAATCGCTCAACAGGAACTGTCCGCTCCCAAACAAATCGTTTTTGGATCCGGCATCCTGGAGAAAAAACTGCCCGCCTTGCTTCGCCCATTTCAGGGGAAGAAAGCATTACTGGTAACCGGCCGGCGCTCGGCCAATTCCTCGGGACTCATTGATCTTTTGGGCCGCCTCCTCCAACAGGCCGGCATCACCATGATTCCATACTCCGGCGTTTATCGGGAGCCGACGACCGACCTCGTTGATGAAGGCGTCCGCTTTGCGCGTGAAAACCGCCCCGATTTCGTCATTGCAGCAGGCGGCGGAAGTGTGATGGATACCGGCAAAGCCATTGCCGCCCTGCTTGCGAATGAAGGTTCCGCGGTGGATTATCTGGAAGGTTCTGCGCAGGTTCGCACGTTAACCTGCCCGCCACTGCCGATTCTGGCCATCCCAACAACGGCAGGCACCGGCGCTGAAATGACCCGCAATGCCGTAATCACGATTCCTGAAACAAAGTGCAAAAGAAGCATGCGAAATCCCGGGCTGATCCCCTTTGCCGTACTGATTGATCCGGCCCTCACGCGCACCGTCCCCCGCCAGGTGACGGCATCCGGCGGCCTCGACACCATTACGCAGCTCATCGAAGTGTGCATTTCGGGAAAACGCACGCCCGCAACCACCGAACTGGCGCTGGACGCGTTGCCCAAGACGCTTAGTGCCCTGTTGCAGGCCGTTGAAAAACCTGAAAACCGTCCGGCCCGCGAGCAGTTGGCGTATGCCGGATTTGTCAGCGGGGTTTGTTTGGCCAATGCCGGATTGGCGATGGCGCACGGAATCGCCGCCGGACTGGGCGCCCTCTACGAGATACCGCACGGCACTGCGTGCGGCATTCTGCTGCCGCACACCCTGGACTGCAATAAAGAGGCCTGCCCGAGCGAAATGCGTGCCGCTCTGGCCGCCATGCTGGATGTAAGCGTACCGGATACGCACACTGTACGCGACGGCATCACCAGGCTTCACCATGTCAACCGACAGCTTGGCATGCCGCCCGACCTGAAACATTTGTACCTGAAAGACGACGCCATCCGTATTCTCGCCAGGGCCTCGATGGGAAGCAGCATGAAGGGCAATCCGGTGGAAATGACAGAGGAATCCGTGTACCGGTTTTTGAAAAAAATCACCTGACCCCTGTTTCCATTTCGATGCGCCGTAATTCAGCCTCAGCCTCAGTGGACTGCGGATTGATTTGCAGCACACGCGAATAGTCGGCTCGAGCCGATTCATAATCGCCTGCGGCGTAACAGGCGGAAGCCCGCAGCAGAAGCAAATCCTCCCGGGGCCCTGCCTTTTCCATTAGGAGGCTTAAATCCGGAATGGCGGCGGAATGACGTCCCAGCGCGATTGAGGCACGCGCCCGATACAACCGCACGCGGTACAGCTCCGGCTGATTCTGCAGAATACGGCCCGCCCGCTCCGCCACGTCCTCGAAGCGCCCCGCCGCAAAGAGATTGCCGACCGTTCGCAGGGCCTCATCCGCCGTACTATTATCCTGCGTGACCGCTGCCGATTGTTCCGGAATCTCCTCTGTTTTTTCTGCCTGCCTGAGGCCTTCCTGATATACGGACGTCCAGGCGGAACTCAACTGTTCGGCTTTGCGGCGATCAGCATCGGCGGCATACGGTTGCTGCTGCGAATCATGCACCAGCGCACGCAATACATAGAGACGGGCTTCATCCGGGCTGATTGCCAGCGCCTTATCCAGCAGAATACGCGCCTCATCCGGCTGATTCAGCTGCAATGCGATCAGTGCCCGCGCACCCATCATCAGCGGATCACTGCCCACCCGCCCGGACTGATCCAGCATCTGCGCCGCGCGGCGATATTCCCCGCGAGCCACATACACCTGCGCTTTTTCCAGAAAGGCCTGGGTAATGGCGGGATTGAACGTCAGCGAGCGATCAAAATCCGCAAGCGCTTCCGCATAATCGCCCAACCGCCTGTGCGCGACGCCACGTTCCAAATGCAGCTGCGCCAGCGAATGCACCGGCAGTGCCTTTTCCCGAATCAGTACGGTACAGCGTTCCACCACCTCGCGCGGACTCTGCTGCTGAAATAACACACTCTCCTGCCGCAAGTCGGCCTGCGTTAAAATGGACTGAACGATATTCGACATGTTCTGTTCAGCCCATCCCGCGGGCGCAGCGGTCAGAGTCAGCACCATCACGATGACCAACGCCATCCGGCGAATACAGAATTCCCGCTGTTTTTGATGTTCAGCATTCATACATGTGCGGATATGTTAGTGATTTCCGGGCGTAACCGGAACGAAAAATGATTGTAAATGCCATTGACGCACTCCGGCATGGAACCTAAAACTCTGGACCGCATGATTGAACAGACCATCTATTTTGATAATCCCCGGGAAGCTCATCAGTTGACCGGCAACGGGCAGCATGAGGTACTCGTTTCCATGGAAACCGCCTTTGGAGTGCGCCTGACCACCCGCGAGGCCTGGGTTCGCATCACCGGCGAATCAGAATCCGTGGAAAAGGCCACCCGCTTTTTCCAGGCGCTGAAAACAGGCAGAACACGCGGCTTTGCCATTGATGAACAGTGCATCTTCTATGCGCTGGAAGCGTTCAAATCCAATCAGGAAAACGCCCTGCAGGAACTGTTCAACCTCCGCATTGAGGTGCATGAATCACGCCCGCCCGTCTTTCCCCGCACCTTTGGACAGCGCGCCTATATCCATGCCATACGCTCCAATGACATTGCCTTCGGCATCGGTCCGGCCGGAACTGGAAAAACCTATTTGGCCATCGCCCTGGCGGTTGAGGCCCTGCAGAAACAGCTCGTCAGCCGAATCATCCTGACACGCCCGGCGGTGGAGGCCGGCGAAACGCTGGGATTTCTCCCCGGCGACCTGCAACAAAAAGTCTTTCCCTATCTCCGCCCACTCTATGACGCACTGTATGACGTGATGAATCCCGCGGACGTGGATCGCCTCAGCAGCCGCGGTGTGATTGAAGTCGCCCCGCTTGCCTACATGCGCGGCCGCACCCTGAACAGCGCTTTTGTGATTTTGGATGAAGCCCAGAACACCACCGAAGAACAAATGCTGATGTTTTTAACGCGCCTCGGCTTCGATTCCAAAAGCGTAATCACCGGCGATTTGACTCAAATCGATTTGCCGGGCCATAAATCCTCCGGCCTCCTCGAGGCGAACCGTCTGCTCCGAAACATCCATGGCATTGCGTTCTCTGAATTAACCGATGCCGATGTGGTTCGCCACGCTCTGGTTCAAAACATCATTCGCGCCTATCGGGATGGACGCCCGGCCAAAACGGCACGGCCTCCCCGTCAGGCGCCCCGCGAAAAGCATGCCCATTCGACCGCGCCCGGCGCCGACATGCAGGAACGTTAATCATGAACACCTCTATTTCCAAATCGCGCAGCAGAAGATCACGTCAACGCGACCGCGAGGATATCCGGCGCCGAAAAAAAGTACGTTATCTCTCGCTGAAAAATGTCTTAATCGCCTTTTTATTCTGGCTGACCAGCCTGAGTGTCCTTCATTTGGGTGGACGCCTGCAATACTCCATGCTGCTTCCCGGACAGCAGGCGCCTTCCACGCTGGTGGCTTCATCGGATTTCACCTGCACCGACATCGCCCGCACCGTGGCGGAACAGCAGCAGGCTGCCGGACTCGTCCCCCCCGTGTTCAAGTTGAACACGTCCACCCTCAATACCGCCGCACGCCTTCTGAACAAGCTCTTTCAGACGATGAGCCAGGTCATGAGTACCAACATCGCCGGAGCCTCTCCGGCCGCCGTCGCACAGCAGGAAAAAATACTTAATGACATGCTCAGTCTGTTGAATATTCAACTAACCGGCGCAGAGCTTCTTGCAAACCTCACCCTGGACGATATCGTCCCCCTTCAACAGTCCGCCGAATGGACCCTGAACCGCCTGACCTCAACCCCCGTTCTCTCCCCGGAAGAAAAAGAAACGCGATTTCGCGGATTAGCCGTTAATGGAATAATCACCATCGCCAGTCCGCAGGATGAACTCTCGGAACCGCGCTCTGTGAAGGCCATTGATCTGCCCGAAGAAGCACTGGATAAAGCGCTCCAGGCCCTCTCCCAACAACGCGAAATACGAAAACCCACCCGCAAACTGCTGGCCCAACTGATCCAGCCCTGGATGGCTCCAAATCTTTTTTTCGACCCGGTGATGACGGACAAACTGCGGGAACAGGCCCGGCAGAAAGTGAAACCCATCACCATGACCATCAAGGCGGGTGCCACGCTGGTTCAAACCGGGGAACGCATCACCCCGGCTATCCAGGAAAAACTGCGGGCCTATGAGCGCCGCCAGCAGGAAATGGAAACCAACCATGAAAAACTGCTGAAGACCCTGGGCGATGCCCTCCTTCTGCTCATGGTACTGGTCGTTTGCAGCGGTATCCTGCGTACTACCTGCCCGAAATCCCTGAATGATGACTCCACCCTGGTCATTATGCTGCTGCTTTCCCTGTTGAGCGTAGTGTCGCTAAAGGGCTTGCTGTACCTCTCCAATTCGATGGAATGGCTCAATCAATCCCTGCTGATGTACCTGTTCCCAATCGGCTTGACCACCCTGCTGGCCACCGTGCTTCTGGGCGCCTATGCCGCACTGGCTGCCGGTTTCTGGAGCGTATGTACAGCAAGCATCATGCTGGGGTACGATTTCAACGTGATCCTCCTCGGCCTCTTCATCACCGTCATTACCGCCCGGGCCAGTTACGGCATTCACCGCCGCTCACGGGTTTTTCAGGTCGGGCTTCTGGCCGGGTTCGCCGAAATCCTCTTTGCCATCACCCTGTTTGTGCTCACCCAGCCCTCCTGGCAGGTGCTTATGCAGCAGGCCATCGCCGGACTGATCAGCGGTCTCCTCTGCGCCTTCCTGACCCTGCTGCTGATCCCGCTGTTTGAATCCATGTTCGGTATCACCACCGATATTACACTGCTCGAACTTTCCGACATGGGCAATCCGCTGCTTCAGCGTCTGGCCATGGAGGCGCCCGGCACCTACCACCACAGCCTGATGGTGGCCAACCTCGGTTCGGCAGCCGCCCAGGAAATCGGCGCAAATGCCCTGGCAGTCCGCGTCGGCGCCTATTTCCATGACATCGGCAAACTGACCAAACCCGAGTTCTTCATCGAAAACTCACAGCATCGCGCCAACCCGCACGACGACCTTTCGCCCAGCATGAGTACCCTGGTCGTGATTTCGCATGTCAAAGAAGGACTCACCCTCGCCAACCGTCATAAACTGCCGCGCGTGATCAAAGAAGCCATTCAGCAGCATCATGGAAACAGTCTGGTTTCCTACTTCTATCACCGGGCCTGCAAACTGATGGAAAGCGAAGCCACGCAGGAACCCGGAAACCGCATTACTAAAATTAATGAAGAGGATTACCGCTATCCCGGACCGAAACCCGCCTCCCCCGAAATGGCCATTCTCGCCCTCGCCGATTCCATCGAGGCCGCTTCCCGCTCCATCGAAAAAACAAGCAGCAGCCGCATCGAAAGCCTCGTCAATGAAATCGTCGAACGAAAACTGCATGATGGCCAGCTGGAATCCTGCGAATTAACCCTCCGCCAGCTTTCCATGATCAAACGATCATTTATTTTCTCCCTGACCAGCATGCTTCATGGACGTATCGCCTATCCGAAAAATGAGAACGGAAATCAACAATCGGCAACGTAAATTCCCACTCCAACTCCGCGCATTGCGACGGCTTTTTGCGCACCTGGCTGATCAAGTCGCGCAGGAAACACCGGGAATTCGATGGAAGGAAATCATACTCGTCCTGCTGGATGACGCCGGGATGACCGCCGCCAACGAAGCTTCCTTTGGCAAAAACAATACAACCGATGTAATCAGCCTGCGCTATGCCCCAACCCCGGAGGATGACGGCCAGACTTCCGGCGAAGTGCTTGTTAATGTGCAGCGCGCCCAGGAAGAAGGCACACGCCGCGGCAATCGCGATTACGAGCTGGCGTTTTATATCGCACACGGCTGCCTCCACCTGACCGGCGCCGACGATGCCTCCACCGCCGCCCGCGCCGCCATGCACCGCCGGCAAACCATCTGGCTGCGGGCCGCCCCGCCTGATTGCCCAATTTCATTATTTGACAGCAAATAATCCCCGTGTAACGTGAACTCATGAATGTATTTTCCATGCACCTGTCTCAAGCCAACTATTTCGTTTGGTATTTCATTTTCCTTTTGCTCGGCGTGTTCTTCTCCACCCTGCGCGCCGCACTGGCACTGACCGGACGCACCGGCACGGCACGCCTCGTTGAAAAATTTCCCGACAAAAAAGACGACCTGCGCCTCTGGCTTCCAAATTGGGATATGTACCGGTTGACCGTCCTGCTCCTGACCAGCCTTATGAATGCCGCTTGTGTTACCTTTGCCGTCATGTGGGTGATGAGCATCGGAAATGCCTGGATGTGGTTCGAAATCGCCGGGGTCATCCTCTTCACCGCGTTTGTGATTACCCTGGCGCTCAATATTCTTCCGCAGGCCTTATCCGAGGGATATGCCGACCGCATTTGCATGCTGTTTGTCCCCTGCATCCGCATCATCGCCTGGTTCGCCTGGCCCATCGCGTGGCCCCTGGCCAGACTGGATCACCACCTGCGCAGAAAAATGGTTTCAGGCTCCGACGAAGACGACCGCCCCACCACCGAAGAAGCCATCCGCTCCCTCGTCAGCAGCGACGACACCAACGGCCTCGATGAAGAAGAGCGCGAAATCATCCGCAGTGTGTTTGAATTCGGCGATACCGTGGCCCGGGAAATCATGATCCCCCGCGTCGACATGGAAGGTTTTGAAGATACGGAAACGATTGAGCAATGTGCCGCGAAAATCACCAAGTCGCGCTATTCCCGATATCCAATTTATCACGAAAATCTCGACGACATTCGCGGCGCCATCCATGTGAAGGATGTCCTGCTTTTCTGGGCGGAAGGAAAATTGAAAGAACCTGTCATTCACGCGGCCAAGCCGGTTCCCTTCGTGCCCGAATCCATGCCGATCAACGACCTTCTGCAACTGCTCCGCGAAGAACAATCTCAAATCGCCATCGTCGTCGATGAATATGGCGGAACGGCCGGACTGGCCGCCATGGAGGACATCATTGAAGAACTGGTCGGCGATATTCAGGATGAATATGATGACCACAGCGATGAATCCATCAACCGCCTATCGGACGGATCTGTCATTGTCAGCGCCCGCATGCTTGTGGATGAAGTCAATGACCAGCTCCACCTGCACATTCCCCTGAGTGAGGAATACGATTCCATCGGCGGATATGTCATCCGTGAATTGGGGCATATTCCGCGCGCCGGAGAATCCGTCGAAGGGCACGATTTTCACATCACCGTCCAGAGTGCCGGCGCCAAACTGGTGAACACCCTGCGCATACAACTGAACACCTCCCGCTAAATTGCACTTTTTAGCTGATAATTCTTGCGACTCATCAATTATTCTGGCACTCAACTGGAATACTTTAGTTTGACCCGTCCAACGAGGTAATCATGCGGTTTTTAATAGTAGTATTCGGTATTCTCAGCGTTGCACTTTCTATACAGTCTTTCAGCGAAACACGCTTTCCTCTTTCCGATTCCGGAACAGACCGCATAGTTGATTATGAACAATACGGTTTCTACACCAACATCGGAAAAATCTCTTTCGAATATATCATCACAAACCGTTCCGGCCTCGCCGAGGCCTCCGGTGAAGGTATCGACCCCTGCCGCACCATCACCAACAACCCCAATTTCAAAAAAGCCCTGAAAGAAGGCAAACTAAATGGCGTGGATGTCTGGAAGCGCGTGGCCACCAGTAATCCGGAACTGGACTTTTTTTCCTGGACCCAGTGTACGGAAGAACCCGGAATCCGCATGCTCTTCGTCGGAAAGGCGCTGGAAAAAGGCGGACACTATCTGCACGCCCTGAAGGCCTACCGCGCTTCCATGATCCTCTACCCCGACTCTTCCTGCTGGAGCGCCGGCTCCGAATTTCAATGGAGCAGTGCCGAAGCCGCATGGAATGCCACGCTCAACCTCCTGCGCAAACATCCGGAACTGAATCTTAAGCTGATTGATTGCGAAGTGTCCGTTGTATCCGCCCCCAGCGGACTTCAGGTTGCCATTAAACCCGGACGCCTGGTCAATGCGGATATCGAAGAAATGGCCGAAGCCACCCCCATCCCGCCCCCGGAAGGCATTGAACTCGATGCCGAAATCACGGACACCGCCGCCGTTCCGGTGGATCCCTCCGCCATAATCCAGCAGCGCGGAACCGGAACGGTACAACTGGTGCAGTATGGCGATAAATCCTGGAAAATGCTCGTCAACGGCGAACCGTATTTTATTCACGGCATGTGTTATGCCCCCGTTAAAGTAGGTGAAAAACCGTGGGAATGGGATTGGACCTGGGGCGATGACAATACCAATGGCATCGTGGACATGTACGAGATTTGGGTGGATAAAAATGGCAACAACCAACAAGACGCCGATGAACCTGCCACCACCGATGGACAACTCCTCAAAGAACTGGGATGCAATACCATCAAACTCTATATCACTGATCCCGAACTCCCCGCTGTGAATATCCTGCTTTTCCGCCGACTCTACGCCGAATACGGCATACGCGTCATCATCGGCAATTTCCTGGGCGCCTATTGCCACGGCTCCGGGGCGGAATGGGATGCCGGAACGGACTACACGCTCCGCGTCCAGCAGGATAAAATGCTTACTTCTGTAACCAACATGGTTCAAAAGCTCAAAGGCGAACCCTGGGTACTGGCCTGGATTCTCGGCAACGAAAACAACATGGCCTCTTCCGAACTCGGCGTCAATGCCACCCGAACCAATGCCGGGAAATATCCGGAAACTTTTGCCCGATTCCTGAATCGCGTCGCAAAGGCCATTCATGAAATCGACCCGGATCACCCGGTGGGCATCGGCAATCTGCTGACCGGACTGGTCGACTACTATGGCAAATTTTCACAGGAAATCGACTTTCTGGGCGTCAACAGCTACCTCGGCGAAGATGGGTTCGGCGCCACCTGGGAAAAAGTCAGCCAAAACATGAACCGTCCCGTCGTCATCACCGAATTCGGATGCGACTCCTACTGGAGTGAACGAGGCATTGACGAAGGCGCTCAGGCGCAATATCTTGTTGGCAACTGGCGCGACATTATCTATAACAGCGCCGGTCATGAGGGAGTTGGGAACTCCATTGGCGGTTTTGTTTTTGAATGGGTGGATGAATGGTGGAAACACACCATCAACTATTTTGAAGACTCTCCCGCCAATCAATGTATCGAAGCGGTGTTCCCCATGCCGTTCCCGGATGGGTACGCCCAGGAGGAATGGTTCGGAATAACCAGCCAGGGAAATGGAACCAACAGTCCATTTCTGCGGGCCATGAAAAAGTCGTATTACATATTGAAGGACGAATGGGGAAAAGAAGAAGTGATCAGGAAGGAGGGGGAGACGGTAGAGTGAAAATATTTAAACACGTCTGTGTGGATGTGTTTCAGGTCAGAGGGAAGATATAAATCAGAGTAAGCAGATTAAAGAGAAGGAGATAATTAGTATCATGAAGAACACGTCGATTAAAATGATTTGTGCGCTTTCCGCGGCTATGGCCGTAAGCGCCATGGCTCAGGATGAAGTCGTCACAGAAGTGGTTGCCGATGCCGCTGCCGCCCCGTCCGCCGCTCCGGCCGTCGCTTCGCCGGTCGGAACCAAAGTGGACCTCCCCTGCATCGTCTTTGACGATTGCGATTCCGAAAACACGCCGGCTTTTTCACCCTCCGGATGGATGGGTGCCGCCGATGCGATCGAAATGGACGATTGCTGGGCTGAAAATCCCCATTCAGGAACCAGCTGCATGCGCCTTTCGTTCTCCGATCCGGCCAGCTGGGGCGGAATCGTTTGGCAGAATCCCGCCAACAACTGGGGCGATGATGAAGGCGGTCTGGATCTGCGCGGTGCCAAGCAGATCAGCTTCTGGGCCCGTGGTGATAAGGGCGATGAAATGGTGGAATTCAAAATGGGCGTAATCCGTCAGAACAAGCCCTTTTATGACACCGGTAAAGGCAGCCTGGGCAAAGTCAAGCTGACTTCCGAGTGGAAACAGTACATCATTCCGCTGGATGGCCAGAATCTGTCCCAGATCGTTTCCGGCTTTGTCTACTCCGTCAAGGGCCGCAAAGAACCGGTAATCTTCTATCTGGACGATATCAAATACGAATAAGCTATTCGCTATTCGATCTACTGAAAAACCCCCGGGATACCCCCCGGGGGTTTTTCTTTTCCATTCCTCTCCAGCATTCCGCCAACGGCGGAGCTCCCTAATCGGAAGAAGTCGGACTGAAAGTCAACCCTGCGATATACGATGTACGTTACATTTCACGGCATGCAGACTCACTCCGCGCCATACGCGGCATACGTCTGCCGCCAATCGTTCAGTGTGCAAACATCTATGCCTGGCGCGAGCGCGTAGGAGGAGGCTGCGGGTGCGATGATCCATAGTTTTTTCAACTTCAAATCCTCCATGGCCACGCGCATGGAACGGGTCACGGAAGGGGCGTCCGAGAATTTGAACTCGACGCCATACCATTGGCCATTGCGCAGCATGAGCAGATCCAGTTCCGCGCCGCCATACGTGGCCCAATAGTAGGCGTCCTGAGGATTTCCGGCCATGCGCATGATTTGTTCCATAGCGAACCCCTCCCAGGAGAAGCCGGCCATGGGATGTCCAAGAAGGGCATTGCGATCCGTAAGGCGCAACAGAGCATGAAGCAGCCCGGTGTCCCGAAGGTAGATTTTGGGCGCCTTGACTTGTCGTTTGCCCACATTGACATGCCACGGCTGCAACTGGCGCACCATAAACGTTTTTGTAAGCACATCAAGATACCCGCACACGGTTTTGTCGCTCACACCGAGAGATCGGCCCAGTTTCGAAGCGTTCCATGTTTTACCGTGATAATGCGCGAGCATGGTCCAGAATCGCCGGATGGCCGGAGAGGGAATGCGAATACCCAATTCGGGGAGATCGCGTTGCAGGCAGGTTTGGATCAGGCCCTCCCGCCAGGCCATGCTGTCGCCCTCGTTGGCCGCCAGATAGGAGCGTGGAAACCCTCCACGCAACCAAAGCATTTCCCAGTTGTCCGGGCCGACCTCGGAAAGATCAAAGCCGTGCAGATCAACAAATTCGATTCTTCCGGCGAGCGATTCTGAGGCATTTTTGATCAATGCAGGTGCGGCGCTGCCGAGAATGAGGAACCGGGCCTTCTGCTCCGGACGGTCAGCCAATACGCGCAGCAAGGCAAATAAATCCGGACGAGTCTGAATTTCATCAATAACAACCAATCCCTGCAAGCCACCCAAAACATATTCGGGATTTTGCAACCGCATGTTGTCGGCAGTCGACTCCAGATCGAAATAGGTTGAATCCATTTCTCCTGCGATCATCCGAGCCAGCGTGGTCTTTCCGGCTTTGCCTGGGCCCAAGCAGGGCCACCACGACAGCGCGGTTCAAGGCCTTTTTACGTGCTTGATATAGTCAGATCGCTCGATGTACGGGGGCTTTTTCATGCGGTATTATTCGGATACGCGATCCGAATTGTCAAGGATTGATAAAATCACCCATTGCTCGTATTCTGAGCCGTTAAGTCCGCCAGGAACATGTGCCTGCAGCATTCGCTTACACGGACAGAAATGCAGCCCCGACACGCTTTCCCATCATATCCCCGCACTGACACCTCGCCCCTCCGACTCCCCGTAGGTTGGGCATTCCTGCCTGACCTCGTATCCAGCCTATCCTGTGCATCGATGCCAAATCGGAAAGACTATTTCGCGCCAGGGAACAGCGCATTTGGACAGGATGAACCGGATTTTGCAGGATTATTGGAGGGGGAGCGTCCCGCGAACCGCTTGGATGAATGCGGCATTTCTTCTCTCACGGAGGCACAATGGGTACAGAGTGTACCCTGCATGTCGTAAGGTGGACGTTCGGTCCGCCGACCAGCCACTCTCCGGAGTGGAGGGATATTCCGTTATGTTGAGTTGCTGCATACTGCCAGAAATAGTCATTACCCGATAAATTACGCATTACCATTACCCATTACCCAATAAGCTCCAGGTGGCCTGTTTGCCGCGACCATTGCATGTTATGAGTTCCTCCTGCCGCATATCCTTCAGAACCTTTCGTATCATATCCATGCTGACGTCCGGACACTGCTTCACCAATTCGGCTATATGAAACGATTGCCTGAAGCCCAGCACGGCTCGACGAACCATTTCCGTTTTCCCGCCAACGGGCAACGCCGCACTCTCGAATCGCTCTGCAAAAAGCGCATAGACCTCCTTCAGGGTATAAAGCAGGTAATTGATATAGGGCCAAGGATCATGCGACCCCGCATGCCAATGCCGCGAACTGGCCTTTAATGTCTCATAATAACGCTCTTTGCTGGATTCGATCACACGCTCCAGGCTGATGTACTTTCCCGCCACAAAACCCAACTGATAGAGCGAAAGCAAAAGCAGAATACGCGAAACGCGCCCGTTCCCGTCCCGAAATGGATGAATGCACAGAAAATCCAGGTTTTGCGCTGCCCAGACGACTAGCGGGGGAATCTCTTTCTCTCTCAACAGGCGCTCTGAAAGCGAGCAGAGATCACACACGGCCTTGGGCGTTTCCACCGCCGCAAGAGGTTTGAACCGGAGAGAAGTCCGGCCATCCGCATGCTTTTCAATGATCTCGCCATCTTCACCTTTGAAAGCGCCGGCATCCCATGCTCCCGGCTTGCAATGCCGGTGCAAACGCAGGATCGTTTCTTCGTTGACGGGAATACTTGCCGCATCCTCATGAATCCAACGCAACGCCTCCTGATAGCCGCGCACTTCCGCCAGGCTTGAACCCGCTTCACATGAGCCGGCCCGCAAAAGTAGTCGCGGTTCTCTGCCTTGGCACGCCATCGGGCCTGACTCAGACGCCGACGCGCCTGCTGACACCCCCGCTCGGAACAATACTTCTGATGATGCCGGGTACGGGGGTCGGGCATGTATAACATCCCGCAATGCTTGCACTTCCGTTTGCGTATTCGTTTCATGCCCACGCATGAACATCATATCTCCACGCCGTGGCAACCGAAGAAAAGGAAGCCCCATAATCAGGGGGAAGAAAACGGAAGAAAATGGATTAATCAGGCGAATGAAAGAAAGAAAATGCCCCCGAAGATATGCCGGTTTCAAACCGGCGGGTTCATGCCGATTTCATTTCGCCGCTGACAGCCAGCACACTAGTTCGTAACTTTTTATAGGTCCATAAATTTGGTGGGAATATTTACAAGGATAAATCCGTTCTTTCCGTTTATCGATTTTGATCCGGAACGTGGGCCGCCCCATAACCCCGACATCCGGCTCCAGAAAAACACTCACATTATCGTCCGGCGGCGGCCTTCCAGGGAATCGAGGACCTCCAACATGCGCGGGCGGCGGCTGTTTTGTTCGCGCACCCCGTGTAGATATACAAGCCATTCGTCGGACCGGTTCGTGCGCGCGAAGAGGGCTTTGATTTTCTTCAGGGTCGCGCCGGCCGCCTGATAGGCGGATGGATGGGCCTGCTTGAGTTCCTGAGCCACCAACTCTTTCCAAATGAGCAAGGCATCGTCGGGATGCGACGATTGGATGGCCTCGGCCACTTTGCTGCCTGTGTAATCATGGCCGAATCCATCGGGCCGCCGACCCACCCGATACCACCGCAAGGCATCGTCATGTCGGCTCTCCTGAATGGCGATGTCCACCAGCGTGGACGTGTCCGGGAAACGGTGTCCCCGCGTATCCCGTTCGTTCAGGGACAACTCCAGCGCCGGCAGAGGCCAAACGGAAACGGCGGATACTTCGACAGAACCTTTGCGACGCGATTTGCCCTTGCGGCTTTCGGGTTCGGCGGACGCTCTATCCAGGCGGCATCCGGTTTCCAGATACGTCAGGATCATGCTATGAATGGGTTCCCATACGCCGGCCCTGTTCGCTGCCTCTTTGAGCCGGCTGAACGATTCCACACCGGGCTTCTCGAAAAACTCCAACGCACAATACGCGGCCTCCAACGGAGTATTCTTCTCGCCGGCGGCCAGCTCCCGGAGTTGTTTCTCCAGTTGCCAGGCGATCCCGGGCGCTTCCTTCAGTGTTTCGACAAATCCTCTCTTCGCCCACATCCGGGCCTCGTCCATACGTTCGTGTTCCGCCAATCGTTTTACCAACTCCACATAGCACAGGGTCTGCGAGGTTTCCTGCTCCAGAATCGGAATCATCTCATCCAGACGTCCCGCCTGCTCCAGCGCACGCAACAGAGTGTGCATCATCTGCTCCCGCTTGTACCTCGATGAAAAGTCAATTTTCGTGCCCGGCGGTTGCGTCGGCATGCCTGCCAGGCGAGCGGACAGCACATCCGCCACCTCGCTCCAAACCGCACGACCACCGCGCCGGGCGGACTCCGCCGGGCCTTTCAGATCTGAGAGGATGCCGTATTCGTCGTTCAATTGGACATCGATTTCCCACAGCAGTCGTTGCGCCGGGGTCAGGCTCGATTTGCTCACAGCTTTGAAAACGACGCCCATGCAGTCGGCAATTTCCATACCGGTCTCGCCCTCGTCGTGCGAGTTGTTAACCTGCTGCACTCCCCTCTCCATCAGATAGGCCCCGAGTTCAACCACGGCATCCGCCTGCCCGGCGGACAATAGGGTTTCCAGCCGCTGTTTCACACGGGAATAATCGGGGATGTGACTCTCGCCCTTCCAGTGGTTTGTCCAGGCAGGCTCGCTGGAAACCTCATCGATTTCCCGGCGGGCGGAGGCAATCAGCTTGGGGATATTGCCGTCCTTCAGATCGGCCTTGTCTGCGAGCTGTCGGCGCAGTTCCGGCACGACGTTCCGCCCGGCGAGCAGCATTTCCACCAACTCCGATTTGGACAGCCCTTTTAAATAGCCGCGGACCCGCTCGTCATCACGGACGCCCCGAGCGGATGTATCGGTCACCGTCTCGTTGTCCTCATCGTCAGTCTGCGGTCCGTCGAGTTCGGACAGCCGTTCATCGTTCAGGTCGGCGGCGGGAATCGCCTGGTTATTCCTGGCGGCGTCGAGAAAAACAAGAATCACAGCCACCGCATGCTTGCAGGCCGTCCCGTACGGGCAGGTACACGTCGAGTCCAGTTGCCCGTCGGCATCCCGTCGCACCAGCGTGGAGTACAGAGATCCGCCTTCGACCCGCGCCAGCAGTGCGCCCTCGGAGGTCATGCGCAAATCTTCAACGTGCCCTTTATAGGACTTGCCCCTGGCAACCACGCGGGCACCCGCCCAATCATTCAAATCATCCCACGCCAGATCTAAAAAGTTCATATATTTTTCTTATGCCCGCAATCGCTTGATCGCTCCAAATAAAAGGACGGGCTCATAATATGCACGACGTTTGAGAGAAACCAGAGGAAACAAGTGTTAATGGTGGTTTACGACCGGATGCAATTATGTAGTGTGTTGCATCAATTGTTTTGGAGCATCGAAGGATGCTTGGTTTATCCATTGTGCCTGCTGATTGGCAAACGGTATAGCGCATGCCGAACAGATGTTCGGCGGTCCCGGATGGGGCGAGTTTCCAAATTCCAGGCGGCGGAGGCCCGCCGCCCCCGAATGAATTGTTTTCACACTCTCCGGGCGAAGATATACAGCGCGGAAAGAATCACGATGAACACCACGGCCATTTGAGCCATGATGGTTTCTTCCAGCGTAGACCAGCCCATGAATGCAAAAAAGAGCATCATCAATTCCACGGCGAACACCATGAAGATGTTGAAATCAATGGTTTTGACGATCTGCTTTCCGATATGGACCGCTTCAACCAGCGAGCGTATGTCATTGCTGAGCAATGCCACATCGGCCGACTGAACCGCCACATCATTTCCCATGGCGCCCATCGCAATACCGACATCCGCCGCCGCCAGCGCAGGCGCATCGTTCATGCCGTCGCCCACCATGCCCACCACAAAACCGCGGCTTTTTTCCCGCGAGAGTTGTGATAACTTATCGCTTGGCATGCACTCGGCGATCACATCGTCCATTGCCAATTTTCGGCCCAGGCGCTCGGCGATTTTCCGGCTGTCGCCAGTCACCATGACCAACCGCTTAATCCCCTGTTTCCGCAGAGCCAGCATCGTTTCCGCCGCGCCTTCACGCAATTCATCCTCAAAGGCTATGCCGCCGAGAATCCGGCGGTGATCGGCTACCAGCACCGGCGTAAGCCCGGCCGTTTGCTGACTGCTCATCCAATCGGTGACTTCAGCAGGAATATCGCGTCCATCCTGCATCAGCCAGAGCGATCCGATTTTGTAGTGGGCGCCATCACGAATGGCACAGGCGCCACCGCCCTCGAATTCCAAAAACCGATCGGCGCTTTCCGGCTGAATGCCAAGTTCTTTTCCGTGCCGCATAACGGCATGGGCGATGGGGTGATTGGATTTCTGTTCGATCATGACGGCCGCGCGCAGTACCGCCTGTACGTCGTTTCCGCCGAACGGCTGAACCATGGCAACCATCGGCTGGGCGCAGGTCAGCGTACCGGTCTTATCCACCAGGAGCGACGTCACGCCCTTCATGCGTTCCAGAATATCACCGCTTTTAAACACGATGCCGCGCCGGGCGGCTTTTAAGATGCCCGCATACACCGCCAGCGGAGTGGCCAGAATCAGGGCAAACGGCGTCAGCGCGATCATGGCCGTCATCGCCAGGCGGATCGTCGGGGCCACCCAGTCTTTGTTGTCCCACCCCACAAATTGCCCATACAGCACGGAGGCAAAAATCACTCCGGGAACGACCACATAAATGCACATACGGGCCAGGAAATCCACGCGTCGCTGGCGCCTGGTCTTTCGTGTGGCCGCGAAACGAATCAGCTTTTCGAGGTAAGAGAGAGAAACATCCGTGCCCACCTTTTCCGCGCACATCTCAAAGGTGCCGTACTGAACGGTACAACCCGCATACAGTCCATCGCCCACTTCTTTGATGCGAAAGGAGGACTCCCCTGTGATCCCCGATTCCAGCACTTCCCCCATCCCCGAGGTAATGCGCCCATCCACCGGAATCATCATGCCCTGCCGCAACAACACGGTCTGGCCGACCTTCACTTCATTCACGGGTACTTCCTGAAATTCTTCACCGACGCGCACCAGCGCCATGCGCGCACCCAGCAGGGCATTCAGCGGAGAGCCGCGAGTCGTATAATGAATAACCGCTTTACTGAGCGCATGAGCCATGATCGCCAAAAAGGAAATCAACCCCGCCTCCGTCCACATATTCATCACCACCGCGCAGACCACCGTAATCGCAATCAGCAGCTCCGCATTCACCTCACTGCGGCGGAACAAATTCCGAAACGCACGGTAAAAATTCGAACAACCCAGCAATACCAGCGCTCCGTTGACCACCCAGTACAGCGGAGTCGCCATCGGGTGCCCGCCGCCGTAATGCGATGCCGCCAGCGAAATCAGCACCAGCACCGAACCCATACCGAACGCCGTATAGGCGCCATACGTATTCAGCCATTGCCGTCCGGCGCCTCCCAGCGTTCGTTCCTGCAGCAAATCCGGCTGACGGATCAGCTCCTCCACTTCGCCCGCCTCAATGATCTGCGGATTAAACACCACACGAACCGTTCCTTCGAATCGGCTGACCTCCACCGACCGAATCCCCGGAATGGCGTTCAGGCGGGACTGCATGGTCTGCTCGTCCATTCCCTTCGCCATGTCCAGATTCACGGTGATCTGTTCCACATTGGATGGCATCTTAAGCTCGCTCATCGGCGACATCTCCCGAACTGATTTAATTAATGGGCCGTCAATTCACCCAGGGCTTCTTCCCGGGTGCGGCAGATAGTGAAAAACGAAGAAAAACCGGATATATCGAAGACATCCTCCACAATGCGCTGCAACCCGCAGAGCGCCATTTTACCCCCGTATCCCTTGACCTTGTTGCATGTCATAATGAACGCGCGCAACCCCATACTGTCCACACGCGTCATCTCGCTCAGGTCAAAGAGAATTTGTTTCGGCCGGCGGTTCAGGATTTCCATGATCTTATCCTGAAACTCAGCTGAATCCGCACCGTGAAGCCGCCCCTCGATGGCAAGCACGAGTACGCCCCGATCTTCCGTTTCATTCACTTTCAGCAACATAGCATCCCTCTCTTTTCCTTTGGCGCTTCCTGACGATTCGCAACGTTCCACAGGCGCCCGGCCCCCACCCCGCGCGGTTTGCTCTCCGCCCGAAACGGCCGTATCCCCCGTATCTATTCTCAACACCAGGTGATTGGATTCCCCTTCACGCCGGTATTCCATCTCCGCGTGCATATTCCGCAGCAGATAAATGCCCAATCCGCCCACCGGACGGGCGCACGGCGGCAGCGTGACATCCGGCTCCGGATACTGCGTCGGATCAAACGGTATTCCCGTATCCCAAACATCCACCTCAATCCGGCGGCCCCCGCGCCGCAACCCCAGGCGCACCTTCCCTGCGCACCCCGGATAGGCGTAATGAATCACATTCATCACCGCCTCATCCACCAACAGGCAAATCCGCTCAATCCAAAGCCGTTCCACCGACCACTTCACCAACGCGGATTCCACCTCTTCCATCAGGGCATCAAAGCACCCCAAGACCGCATCGGTTTCTATCTGCCTGTCCGCCTTGACCATCGAATTGATCACGTAGCCGATCCTCATTGCGGAGCGCCCCCGACCGGCGGCGCCTCCTTGATGCAACGCGCACAACACTCCGCGTATTTAAGCATTTGCCTCCCGTATAACAATCACGGACTTGGAGATTTTACACTTTTCAGAAGAAAACCCTTTTCAAAAAAACTAATCCGGGTATTTTGAACACCGACTGCGGCAAGGAGGAATTTCCCTCTGACCCAAGGTGGCAAAAACCAGGCGAAGAGCGTTTCTTTTTGGCCGCAGTTGAACTGCGGCTGTATTTTTTTCAACAGGAGCGCTTCATGCAAAATCGCCTGGGCTTCATCGGGATCATCATTGAAAACCGTGCGCAGCATGCTCCCGCCGTAAATGCCATACTCGAAAAAAACGGCGCCACCATTGTTGCCCGCATGGGCCTGCCCTACGAAAAACGCGACTGCTCCGTCATCACCCTGATCGTGGATGCCAATACGGACGAACTCGGCCGCATCACCGGGCAACTCGGCGCGCTTCCCGGCGTATCCGTCAAATCCATGCTCAGCAAAGGAGACGCCGCGTGAGCGCTCCCGCACCCCAACGCCTGGAACACGACCTTCTCGGAAACCGTCCCGTTCCTGAAGAAGCCCTGTGGGGCATACACACCGCACGCGCCGCCGAAAACTTCGCCCTCAGCGGCTACCGGGTTCATCAACCCCTGCTGAAAGCACTCGCCCTCGTCAAAAAGGCCTGCTGCCTGGCCAACGCCGAACTCGGATTCCTCCCCCGTGACACCGCCGAACTCATCCAAACCGCCTGCGATGAAATCGCCGACGGACAATGGGCGGACCAATTTCCCCTCGATGCCCTTCAGGGCGGCGCCGGCACCTCCACCAACATGAACATGAATGAAGTCATCGCCAACCGCGCCCTCGAACTCGGCGGCTTCATGCACGGCGACTACGCCCGCATTCATCCCATCGAACACGTCAACCTCCATCAATCCACCAACGACGTCTACCCCACCGCCCTCAAAATCGCCGCCATCTTTGAATGCCGTTCCCTGAGCGCCGCCGCCGAATCCCTTCAGGGTGTTTTCCAACGATTGGAAAAATCGTTCGCAGATTTTCCAACGATTGGAAAAACCGAAATGATGGACGCCGTCCCCATGACCCTCGGCAAGATGTTTTCCGCCTTCGCCGATGCCGTCGCCCGTGACCGCTGGCGCGCCTTCAAATGCGAGGAACGCCTGCGCACCGTCAACCTCGGCGGAACCGCCGTCGGCACCGGGCTGACTGCCCCGCGCGCCTACATTTTCCTCGTGATCGAAAAGCTCCGCGACGTTACCGGGCTAGGGCTGGCACGCGGCGAAAACACGGTGGATCAAACGGCCAATACCGATGCCTTTGCCGAGGTTTCCGCCACGCTCAAAGCCGCGGCCTGCAATCTTGAAAAAATTGCGGGTGACCTGCGCCTGCTGCACATGCAGGGGCTTATCCGCCTGCCTCCGCGTCAGGCCGGCTCCTCCATCATGCCCGGCAAAGTGAACCCCGTCATTCCGGAGGCCGTCATTCAATGCGCCATGAAAGTACATGCCAATGATCTGCTCACCGGCCTGTGCGCCGCCCGCGGTACGCTTCAAATTAACGAATTTCTTCCCCTGCTCGGATTCGCCCTTCTGGAATCGCTTGCGCTCCTCACGGCCGCCTGCCGTACACTGGCTGTCCACATCGAAGCGACAGAGGCCGACGCCGCGCGCTGCCGGGAAACACTCGCCGCCTCGCCGGCTCTGATCACGGCATTTCTCCCGATCATCGGTTATGACCGCGCCACCGAACTGGCCCTGGAATTTCAACGCTCCGGGCAAACCGATTTCAGGGCCTTTCTCTGCAATGCCCTCGGCGCGGACACCGTCAACGCCGCGCTTTCACCGCAGCAACTGACCTCACTGGGATACGCTCATGCAAAACACACCTAAATCACTGCGCCTGCACATCGCCATTTTCGGAAGAACCAACGTCGGTAAATCGTCCCTGCTGAATCTGCTGGCCGGGCAAGCCGTGGCCATCACGTCCCCCGAGCCGGGCACCACCACCGACGT
Source organism: uncultured Verrucomicrobiota bacterium (assembly GCA_964542025.1). Classification (GTDB taxonomy): domain Bacteria; phylum Verrucomicrobiota; class Kiritimatiellia; order RZYC01; family RZYC01; genus JAQVYB01. The sequence continues at coordinate 2,879 of CAZISY010000029.1, read as the reverse complement.
CGTGGAAAAACCCATGGAGCTGCTGCCGATCGGCCCCGTCATGCTGCTGGACACAGCGGGCCTCGACGACCAAACGGTACTGGCTGCGGAACGGCTCAATAAAACCGGGGCCGTCTACCACCGCGCCGACATCATTCTGCTCGTGTGCGAGCCCAACGTCTTCGGCGAGTATGAGCGCCGCGTGGTGGAACGCGCCGCCGCCGGAAACATCCCGCTCGTCGCCGTAATCAACAAAATGGATTGGGCCGCGCCGGATGCCGCATTCCTTGATGATCTCGGCAAACACGCCGCTGCCGTCATCCGCTGCTCCGCCGTGGATGCCGCCCGGCGCGAAAACGTGCTTCACGAATTAAAACAGGCGCTGCTGGCCTGCTGCCCGGATGATTTTCTCCGGCCCCCGCCGCTGGTTGGCGACCTGCTCCGTCCGGGCGGACTCGCCGTGCTCATCGTCCCGATTGATTTGGAAGCACCGAAAGGACGCCTCATTCTTCCGCAGGTGCAGACCATCCGCGACGCGCTCGATAATGACGCCGCCACCCTCGTGGTCAAAGAACGCGAATATGCCGCCATGCTTCAGATTCTCAAACAACCGCCCGACATCGCCATCTGCGACTCGCAGGTCGTTCAGAAAATGGTGGCAGACACCCCCAACGCCATTCCCTGCACCACGTTTTCCATTCTCTTTGCGCGACTCAAGGGCGACCTTGCCCGTTTCGCGCGCGGCGCCACCGCGATTGACCGCCTGAAATCCGGGGACCGCGTACTCATCGCGGAGTCCTGTTCGCATCATCCGCTGGAGGATGATATCGGGCGCGTGAAAATTCCGCGATGGCTGCGTCAGTACACCGGTGCCGATCTGACGGTGGATTCCTGCGCGGGCCGCGATTTTCCGGAGAATCTTTCCGATTACGCACTCGTCGTACAGTGCGGAGGCTGCATGAATAACCGCCGCGAAATGCTGTCGCGCCTGCAGCGCTGCGAGACTGCGGGCGTACCCATCACCAATTACGGCGTTTGCATTTCCCACACTCAGGGCGTACTGAAGCGGGTGCTCTCCCCGTTCCCCTCCGCCCTGCAAGCCTATTTAGAGGAAACCCACAACACCCAGGAGAAGGCACCATGAGCAGAAACACCGTGATCGACCCCGAAACCGCCAAGTACATGGACGGCGATCGGCCTTTCATTGATCCCGATCAAATTCAACGCCAACTTGATGCGAACAAAAATCCGGAGCCCGCCCGCATCCGCGACATTATTCAAAAGTCGCTCGACAAAAAACGGCTGGATCCCGATGAGCTCGCCGCGCTCGTGAACACCACCGATCCCGACCTCGTTCACGAAATCCGCGAAGGCGCCCATGAACTCAAAGAACGCGTCTATGGAAACCGCATCGTGTTTTTCGCGCCGCTCTATATCGGCAACGACTGCATCAACGACTGCAAATACTGCGGCTTCCGAAAATCCAACACCTCCATCACACGCACCACTCTCGAAATGTCCGATCTCGACCGCGAAGTGAAAATCCTGATGGATGCCGGACACAAGCGCCTCATCCTCGTGTATGGGGAGCATCCCCGCTACAACGCTCAATTCATGGCTGATACCGTACGCGAAGTGTACGCACAGAAATCCGGTAAGGGCGAAATACGCCGCGTCAATATCAACGCCGCGCCGCTGAACGTTGCGGATTATCGAACCGTCAAGGCGGCGGGCATAGGGACCTACCAGATCTTTCAGGAAACGTATCATCCCGCCACTTACGCGGATGTACACCCGACCGGCCCGAAAAGTAATTACCTCTGGCGTCTTTACGGCCTGCACCGCGCCATGGAAGCCGGATGCGATGACGTCGGCCTCGGCGCCCTGCTTGGGCTTTATGACTGGCGCTTTGAACTCATGGGGCTGCTCTATCACACGATGTCGCTGGAACGTCATTTCAACGTCGGGCCGCACACGATTTCCTTCCCGCGGATTATCCCGGCCATCGGTACGGATATCGCCTCCCACCCGCCGCACAAAGTGGCCGATGAGAATTTCAAAACGCTCGTGGCCATCCTGCGGCTCGCCGTCCCCTACACCGGCCTGATCATGACCTGCCGCGAATCCATCGCCATACGCAATGAAGTGCTGCGCTACGGGGTTTCACAAATCGACGCCGGTTCCAACATCGGCATCGGTTCCTACAGCAAAAAGAAAATGGAAGATGAAAAATCCCAATTCATTCTTGCCGACAACCGTCCGCTGGATCTGGTGATCCGTGAAATCTGCAAGGAGCATTACATCCCGTCGTTCTGCACCGGGTGCTATCGACTCGGCCGAACGGGCGAACACTTCATGGAATTTGCCATCCCCGGCTTCGTCAAACGCTACTGCACCCCCAACGCCGTGCTGACATTTCTGGAATATCTGGAGGATTATGCCTCCCCCGAAACACGCGAGGCGGGATTGAAACAGCTCGACTGGGAACTCGAACACATCACCGATTCCACCATGAAAAACGAACTGCTCACGCGCATGAACCGAATCCGCACCGGCGAGCGCGATCTGTATTTCTAGTCCCGGCGGCTCAGGGAAAGCACCTCCTCCGGCAGAGGCGGCCGGGCAGCGACGCTCAGGCGTTCTGCTCACGCCGCGTCCCGGACGGGGCGAAGGAATCGTTATTATTTATTGCGTGTGGCGATATCCACCCAAACGGCCAGCAGGAGAATCATGCCTTTGACGACGTATTGATACGTCACGTCCAGATTCATCAGGCTCATGCCGTTGTCCAGGCTCGCCATAATCAGCGCCCCGACAATCGCGCCGAAGATCGTCCCCTCGCCGCCCAGCAGACTGGTCCCGCCGATTACAGTCGCGGCGATTACATCCAGCTCCAGCGC
>CAZISY010000028.1:11864-42865 GCA_964542025.1 uncultured Verrucomicrobiota bacterium | reverse complement strand
CCCGCATCTCCTCTTCGGTGCAGCCGGGAAAATTGGAAATAAAATACGGCACCAGATATTGTTTGAGTCCGGCGCGCGCGCACTCCTGACGGAAGAGCTGCATGAACCGCTCAAACACTTCCGGCCCCGGCTTGCGCATACGCCGCAGCACCTGCGGATGCAAATGCTCGGGCGCCACTTTCAGATGCCCCGAAACATGATGCCGAACCAGCTCGCGAATGTAGTCCGGATGCCGAAGCGCCGCATCCATCCGGATTCCCGACTGAATAAACACATGCTTCACTCCAGGCAACTCGCGAATGCGGCGCATCAAATGCAGCGCGGGCCCGGGATCATCCTCCAGGTTCGGACAAATCGACGGGAACAAACAGCTCGCCCGGCGACAGGCGCGACAGGCCTCGCTGATCCCGTTGCGGTATCCATAGAGATTGGCCGTTGGGCCGCCCAGATCGGTGATGGTTCCATGAAAACCGGAATCTTTCAACAGGGAGCCAACCTCCCGCTCCACGGATGCTTCCGAACGGCTCGCAATAAACCGCCCCTGGTGCATGCCGAGTCCGCAAAAACTGCATCCGCCCCCGCAGCCGCGCACCACGGTGACTGAGTCGCGGATCATCACAAACGCCGGTATGGGGTCGCGATAAATGGGATGCGGGCGGCGCGAAAAGGGCAGCTCATACACGCGGTCCAGTTCCGCCGTCGTCAGCGGCGCGGCAGGCTGTTCAATAAGTACCGCGCGATCCCCGTGAAGCTGCACCAGCGGTTTACCGGTGAACGGGTTCTGCTCGCGCTCGATCAGACGGGTCAGTTCAAGCATTTGGCGTTTGTCCGAGCGGCATTCTTCCCAGGAAGGAAGCCGAACCGCGCCGGACCAATCCAGCGCCGCCGTTTCATTCCCGCCCAACAGGCGCGCCGTACCCGGAATGCCCGCAAGCGGCTTGCCGCCGGCCACGCGCTGCGCGATCTCCCGAATCGCGCGTTCGCCCATGCCGTAGACCAGAATATCCGCCTTGGCATCATGCAGAATGGACGGGCATAACTTGTCCTGCCAGTAATCGTAATGAACCGTGCGCCGCATGCTGGCTTCAATGCCACCCAACACCACGGGCAGTTTCGGGAATGCCTGCTTGGCCAACTGAGTATACACCGTGCAGGCCCGATTGGGACGCCGCCCCGGAACACCGCCTTCACTGTAGGCATCGTCTTTGCGTTTATGCCTAGCCGCCGTGTAATTCGACAGCATAGAATCGAGGTTCCCCGCGGTAATGCCGCAGAAAAGACGCGGACGCCCCATGACCTTCAGACTTTCCGCGCGCGTCCAGTCCGGTTGGGCCACGATTCCCACGCGCAGGCCCTCCGCTTCCAGTACGCGCCCGATCACGGCCGCCGCAAAAGAAGGATGATCCACATAGGCATCGCCGCTGATCAGCAGCACGTCCAGTTCATCCCACCCCAGCGCCTTCATTTCCGCCGACGACATCGGCAGAAACCGCGCGCCTTTTTTCTGTGGCTGTTCCTCGTTCACCCGCTCACCGTTCCTTTGCAATCCGCCATTCCCCATTCCTTTGCTTCGTATGGAGGCCTTATCTACAACAAAACCATCCGCCGTGACGAGCCCGCGCCGTAAATTTGTGAGAACCGGCCTTGCCATCCGAAAACACTCGGCGCACAATGTGTGACGTCACAAGGGAGACATGCCATGAACCACGTTCTGGAAATCACGCACCTGCTCGGGCCCGACGCCGATGATCTGCTGAACTACGCATCCCCCAAAATACCCCGCGACCAAATTCATGTCCCCGGGCCCGACTGGGTGGAGCGCATTTTCGGAGCGACGGATCGTCCGATCCCCGTACTGCGCAGCCTGCAATCGCTTTTTGATCATGGCCGCCTGGCCGGAACCGGTTACCTCTCCATCCTGCCCGTGGATCAGGGCATCGAACATACTGCGGGGGCTTCGTTCGCTCCGAATCCAGCCTACTTTGATCCCGAAAACATTGTGCGCCTCGCCATCGAAGGCGGATGCAACGCCGTGGCCTCCACACTGGGCGTACTCGGCGCCGTGGCCCGCAAGTACGCTCACCGGATTCCGTTCATTGTCAAAATCAACCACAACGAACTGCTCACCTACCCGAACAAATTCGACCAGATTCTGTTTGCGCGCGTCCGTCAGGCGTACGACATGGGCGCGGCGGCCGTGGGAGCCACCATTTATTTCGGTTCGGACGAAAGCGCCCGTCAGATTCAGGAAGTGAGCGCGACATTCCACGAGGCGCATCAGCTTGGCATGGCCACCATCCTGTGGTGTTACCTCCGCAATAACGCCTTCAAAATCGGCGATGTGGATTATCACACCGCCGCCGATCTGACCGGGCAGGCCAACCACCTGGGCGTCACGCTGGAAGCCGACATCATCAAGCAGAAGCTCCCCACCCTGAATGGCGGATTTCCGGCGCTGAATCAGGAAACAAAAGGATATGGAAAATACAGCGCCAAAATGTACTCAGAACTCTGTTCGGATCATCCGATTGACCTCACGCGCTATCAGGTGGCCAACAACTATATGGGCCGTATGGGGTTGATTAACTCCGGCGGCGCGTCCGGCGAAAATGACCTGGCAGAAGCCGTCAAGACCGCCGTCATTAACAAGCGGGCGGGCGGTATGGGACTGATCAGCGGACGCAAAGCCTTTCAGCGCCCCATGAAGGAAGGCATTAACCTGCTCAATGCCATTCAAAACGTATACCTGTGCAAAGACATCACGGTGGCCTGACCGGCGCCGCATACAAAACAAAGGAACCCTCATGAAAAAACGAATCGTGGCCCCGGATAGTCAAACGCCTCCGAACCCGCAGGACCACTGGATCGACATTGAAGAATTGGCCCTCGTGGAACTCAACTCCGAGGATCGTGAACATCCCATTGAATGCGCATTGGTTCCCGGTGCCAGTGCCGGTTGGTGCGCCGATGCCCCCGGGCCGCAAACCATTCGACTGCTCTTTCACGAGCCCCAAACCATCCGGCGCATTCTGCTCGGGTTTCAGGAAAACGCCCGTACGCGTACGCAGGAATTTGTGCTGCGCTGGTCATCGGATCAGGGGGCCACATACCGCGACATCGTACGCCAGCAATGGAACTTCAGCACCTCGGGAAACACCATTGAAATGGAGGATTACAAGGTGAGTTTAACCGGCGTTACCGCGCTTGAACTGCATATCATCCCGGACATCAGCGGGGGTGATGCCAAAGCCTCTCTGACTCAATGGCGTATCGCGTGACGCCACGGCCGGCGGCCGGCTGCGACGGGGCGCGTTTAAAAAGAAAGGTCACCGGAAATCTTATACACGCCCCCGTCCCGCTTCACATCCATGCGGCGCCCGGGAAAAGCTTCCGGTAATTTTTGAGCCAGCAGTTCCGCCACTTCATTCTCCAAACGGGCGCGCATTGAGGCATCCACTCCGGCAAGCGTGGACATTCTCACGTCCACCACATAGCCGGGCCCCGACGCTGATCCGAACCCGGCGGAATACGCCGCGCCGACATTGAAAAGCCCGTCGTCTTCCCTGTTCGCCGTTGCACCGCGCCTGGCTCTGGCCGGATGGAGCGGATAGTCCCCGCCGTAGCGGTCTTCCAGCCAATCATCAATTTCATCAAAGACGGACTTCAGCCGACCTTCCCATTCCTGCAAGCGCGGATGCCGAAAACTCATGGAGGAGGTTCCTGTATGATCCCGAAGGTTTACGCCCCGGCGTAGAGCGGCAGCGTCACAAAAAAGGAGGCGCCGTGTCCTTCTTCCGAAACCACGCGAATGGTTCCCTGCTGCGCCAGTGCCGCCATTCGGCAGAACGTCAGCCCCATACCGACGCCATACTTCCGCCCATCGGTGCGCAGTGCCGCCTGGTAAAACTTATCAAAAATCCGATCAATATCTTTTTTCCGAATACCCGGCCCGTTATCTGCCACACACAACGTGCATTCGTTGGCGGTGCGTTGGATGGAAAGCGTCACGCATATTCCTTCCGTCGTATGTTTCAACGCATTGGAAACCAGATTCTGAATAATGCGGCTGACGAGTTCCGGATCGGCCCGCACCTGAATTTCTTCTTCCGGTGCTTCATACTTCAACTGAATCCCCATCACTTCCGCCTGATTCAGGCAGCGCTGCCACACCGAGCGGGCCAACGCAACCACCGGGACGCATTCCGCCTGCACCGGCATTTCGCCGCTCTCCAGTTTGGCCACATCCAAAATCCCGCGGATGAGCCGTATCATTTCCGAGGAGGCCTCGTTGATATTGTGAAGATTTTCCTTCAGCATGCTTTCATCCAGAATGCCAACATCCATCGCCTGCTGAGTCAGCGAGCATGTGGCCGACACAATGGTCAGCGGATTATTCAGATCATGCACAATCATGTTAGCCAGTGAATCGCGCGCCTGTTCCGTTTTCTGAAGCTTTTCATAGCTTTCCTGCAAATCTCTGTACAGCTGCTGTTCGCGGTCGTGGGCCTGCTTCTTTTCCAGCGAAGAAAGGAGCCGCGCCCGCAGCAGTGTGGCATTGAAGGGCTTGGTCAGATAGTCATCGGCTCCGAGCTGTATGCACTTCGCGGCGCTGGCCATTTCATCCAGCGCCGTAATCATGATCACGGGAATGGCGGCGTGCCGTTCATTTTTCTTTAATCGCTCCAGCACCTCGAACCCGTCAGGTTCCGGCATCATGATATCCAGCAGAATCAAATCGGGCGGCTCCTGCTCCACCTGCTCCAGCGCCCTGGCGCCATTTTCCGCCAGGACCGGACGATACCCCAGGGTCAGGATGAAATCGTGCAGCACATTGCGATTCATCTCCATATCATCCACAACGAGAACCGTGGCGCCCATGGTTTTTGTTTTTTCCGCTTTCATGATGTGGTTCCTTTATGCTTTCGGGAGGTATTCATCCAGTATTTCAAACAGTTTGGCCGAACGAACCGGTTTGGAAACATAGGCGGTGCAGCCCGCCTGCAGGCAGTCCGCCTCGGCATGCGACGACGTGTTGGCCGTCAGCGCAATAATCGGCACGTCGCGGAATTTTTCCATGCAGCGCAACGCCCGCGTGGCTTCAAATCCATCCATGACCGGCATGCGTATATCCATGAAAATCAGGTCCGGATTGAACTGCTCCGCCATCAGAAGCGCTTCGCGTCCATTACAGGCGCCGTGAGCCTCATGGCCCTGAATGCTCAGCATATCCAGCACCATCTCCAGGTTGGTGGCGTCATCCTCCACCACCATGATGCGGCGTTTCGCCACATTGGTCTCGCGTGGAGCGTCTTCCTGAACAATCAACGCGGGTGCGCATTCTGCGTTGTGCGATACCGGCAGCGTGAACCAGAAGCAGCTTCCCTTGCCCGGCTCGCTTTCTGCGAAAATGGAGCCGTGATGAAGCTCCACCATGCGCTTGGTCAGCGCCAGCCCAATCCCCGTGCCGCCCAGTTGCTGATCGCGCACCCGTTCAGCCTGATAAAAATCCGCGAACACTTTTTCGATGTCGTCCTTTTTGATGCCCACGCCGGTATCGCGCACCTCCACGCGAACAAAGTCCGCGTTTTGAGGCACCACCCGAATATCAATCCGTCCCTTGACGGGCGTATACTTGATGGCGTTGGAAAGCAGATTCAGCATGATTTGCTTCCACTTCCGGCGATCCGCCTGAATGGTCCCGATGGAGGGATCAACGAAGGTGTTGACGTTCAGATCCTTCTCCTTGAACTGGGGATTCAGCATCGTCTGTGTGGCGTAAATAAATTCCTCCACCGGCACCATTTCCAGGGCCAGGTCCATCGTTCCCGCATCAATTTTGGCAATATCCAGCAAATCGGAAATCAGGGCCAGCAGGTGCTTGCTGCTGGAATCGATTTGATCCACATAGCTCAACTGCTTTTCATTCAGATCCCCGAAAAAACGGCCGCGCAGCAAATCGTTGAATCCCAAAATCGCGTTGAGCGGCGTACGCAGCTCATGACTCATTGACGATAGAAAACGGTTTTTGTGCTGGTTGGCCTGTTCCAAACGCATGTTTGTCAATTCCAGCTGCCTGAGTGAGGCGCGCAATTCCCGTGTGCGTTCCTCAATGGATTTTTCCAGATTGATTCGCTCTTCCGCGATTTGGCGCTCCAGGTTTTTCCGCTCGTTGAGTTCCGAGGTCATGCGCTGATTCCGCTCAAGAAGCTGTCTGAAAATCCGGACCGTTCCATCCAAATCTTCCACTTGAAAGACGCCGATTCGCCGGCCGGACTGCACCATCCTGAATGCCGTGATCTGGCAGAGCCGGATATCTCCGTTGGGATAACGGCAGGGCAGCAGGGCTTCATGAACAAACGGAGAGAACACATACGGAAGACCGCGCTCCACGACCCGGTCCAGCATTCGGCGCACGTACGGATGCCCAAATCCTTCAAACCGCCCGGCCAGTGAGGCCCCATGCAGTTCCGTCGCGGAAAGCCCCGTCCACTCCTCCAGCTTCCGACTCCAAAAAACAATCGATCCGGATTCATCGACCGCCAGTACCCCCCGCCCAACCGAGGCCGGCGCCAGCAGTTCGTCCATGCGAATCTCAGGCTGAACGCCCGATGCCGCCGCACCGCTGCTCACGGCCGCCGGCAACGCATCACCGGACGGCGACCCGGCCTGCACGAGAATCAATTCGTCGATGTAATCGCCGTCGCAATCACAGGTAATCACATACGCCCGCGCCACGGCATAACGAAGCGCTGACTCCAGCAGCGATTCCACGGCCATCCCCTCAACCATCGGAGGATCAAACGCTATGCTCTCCCCGGTATCGAGGGTCCCGAGTGCATGCCAAACCCCGGCAAGCAGGTGCTGCCCCACCTCGAGCGTCACATTCATTTCCGCATAGCGGTTCTGCGGCGCGCGCCAGCGTTCACCCGCCAGCATCTGATGAAAGAACCGCGCCGTTTTCTCCGTAAAGATCACCTGCGAAACCCCGTTCACGGCGCCGAAAAATGACATACGGACTCCGCCGTACATGCGTGACAGGGTGGGGATCAGGTGGGTTATGTCGCTTTGCGCGTCGAGCGGGACCACCGTTTTTACGGCCAGCGACAAATTCCGCGCCCCCTGTTCGGAAAGATAAACGCCGGCCTCCGCTACGGCTTCCGCCACTGCTTCCGTCCGATAAATGCCGTTTATAACAGAGGACATAAGGCTTTCCTGAAAACAGCCGGACCATACAAAAAACCGTTCCGTGAAAACAAGTTTTAGTTTTCCACATCCCGCGGCCTTCTGTATAGTGACCGTATTATCTGATTCAACTCATGGTCCAATCATCGTGCGAGGTGCTTTATGGCGCGAATTGACGAACTCCTTAAGCTGCTGGTCAGCCGGGGCGGAAGCGATCTGCATCTGTCAACCAGCTATCGTCCCTGTATTCGCGTAGACGGCGAAATGCAATTCCTGCGTGATCGCGACATCCTCACCCACGAAGAAAACAAAGCCGTCATTTATGAAATCATTCCGCCCCGAAACCGCGAAGAGTTCGAAGCCTGCTTCGATACCGACTTCGCCTACGAATTAAATGAGTACGGCCGGTTCCGCGTCAACGTATTCATGGATCAGCGCGGCATCGGAACCGTGCTTCGCCAGATTCCCTCGCAAATCCCCACCCTCGAACAGCTCAACATGCCGGAATCCATTCGCCGGTTCTGCTTCCTCAGCAAGGGCCTGGTTATCATTACCGGACCCACCGGCAGCGGAAAATCCACCACCCTCGCCGCCATGGTCGACCTGATCAACCGCACCCGTAAAGATCACATCATCACCATCGAAGACCCCATCGAATTTCTGCACCGCTCCAAAGGCTGCCTGATCAATCAGCGCGAAGTGCATGCCCACACCAACAGTTTCGCTTCCTCCCTGCGCGCCGCCCTCCGCGAAGATCCGGATATCGTGCTCGTCGGCGAAATGCGCGACCTGGAAACCATCGAAATGGCTATTGAAACGGCGGAAACCGGACACCTGGTCTTCGGTACGCTGCACACCAATACCGCCGCCACGACCGTGGACCGCGTTATCGATAAATTCCCCACCAATCGTCAAAATCAGATCCGCACCATGCTGGCCGATACCCTCAGCGGCGTGGTCGCCCAGACGCTCTGCAAAAAGAAAAACGGCGGACGCATTGCCGCCACCGAGATTCTGGTGGTCACCCCCGCCATTGCCTCAAACATCCGCGAAGGAAAAACCCACCAAATTCCCTCTGCCATGCAAACCGGAAAAAGCTTCGGCATGCAAATGTTCAACGACTGCCTTTTGAAATACACGCTGGACGGAATCGTCACCCCCCACGAAGCCTATCTCAAAGCAATTGAAAAAGATCTGCTCCAGCAAAAACTGCGGGAAGCCGGCATTGAACTGGATCTGACACTGATGGACGTCTTTATCCCCGGCGACGAAAACACCCCCGAGTCCGACGCGGAAGTGACCGCCGTTTACCAGGAAATACGCGATGCCCTCGCCCATGATCCCAACGACCTCGCCGCTCTCCAGCGGCTGGTCCTGCTCATGTCCGCCCACAGCAATCCCAAGGCGCGCAACGGCGCCGAAGCCCTGAAAATCGCCACTAAATTGATTCAGAAGAGCCGAACACCTTCCGGAATGACTTACCTCACACTGGCCGCCGCTCAGGCGGAAAACGAACAATTCTCCCAGGCGGTTGAGACGCTCAAACTGGCCATCAAAGCCGCCAAGGCCGAACACCGCAAAGATCTCATTGATGAGTGTGAAGAACACATGGAATTGTATCGAAAAAACAAGCCGCTGCGCGTTTAAATAATGCAACACCTTCCGGGCGGCACAAAATAAATCAGCCGCGTTGAAACGGTGTTGCAGAAAGGGTGCTTTCATGAATGCTGTACATCTGGCCCTGCCTGAATCGGCTCTTCAACGCGGATTCCGGGGCTGCAGCTGTCGCCTGGAAGACTTCAACAAACTCGGCAACTTCGCCATCGGCACCCTGCCGGACGGCAAAGGCCTCTTCACACAATACGGCCCTGCATTCTGGCGTGCCGACCCCGACCAATGCACGGCCCACCCAATCCCTCCCTCCGAATTTCTGCTGACCGGCGCAACCGTTTCATTCGCCGCCGAAACGGAAGAGGAAGTAGACTGTCCGGCCGGCGCCAACCAGTTTGTGTCCATGATCGCCCGCATGACGCCCTCTCCAAACTACACCTATGCCGTACAGATTCACGGCCTTTTCTCGCGCATGCGCATCAGTCCATCCCCCTGTTACGACCCCTTCCGCGACCTCCCCGACGACCACCTGTTCCAGCTGGAACAGGTGCAAGGCTCCCTGCTGGGCTTCTATTTTCCACCCCTGCTGGAGAACGTGGCCTGGAGCGGCTACCGGTTCCACTTCCTCTCCGCCGATCACACACGAACCGGCCGACTCGTGGATTGTGAAATTGAAAAGCCCCGCGTGGCCCTTCAGCATCTGGACGAATGCCGCATCGCACTGCCGCAAACCCCCGATTTTCAAATGACCGATTTTTTGGAGTGATCCCCTATGAACGCACTCGCTACCCCTTTTGCAGGACTCTCTCTGATCAATCCCTTTGTCCTCGCCTCCGCCCCGCCGACCGCCAACCCGGACATGATCGCGCGCGCCTTTGAAGCCGGATGGGCCGGGGCCGTCATCAAAACGATTGTGGATGACCCCGTGCTGAATCTGAGCAATCGGTTTGGAACCAACAAAATCGGCAAACAGGTGTACGCTTTTAAAAACATCGAGCTGGCCGGCGAAATTTCCCTCGCCGACTGGATCACTGGCGCGCGTCAGTTGAAGTCCCGTTTCCCCGACCGTATTCTGATCGGCAGTATCATGGCGGACGCCCGGCAGTATGCGTCCTGGATTGATCTGACGCTCGCCTGCCAGGAAGCGGGCATGGATATGGTTGAGCTGAATTTTTCCTGTCCGCACGGCTACCCCGAGCGCGGTAAGGGATGCGCCATCGGCCAGGATGAAAAAACGGCCGCGGAAATTGTACGGCAAATCAAGGCGGACCCGCGCATCACCATACCCATCGCGCCGAAGCTGACCGCGGCCGTGACCGACATCGCTTTCATGGGCGAAGAACTGACGGCGGCCGGAGCCGATGCCTTCTGCGCCATTAACACCGTACCATCCATTCTGGGGTTTGATCTGAACACCCTGAATCCCGTCGTGAATGTGCGCGGACACACCGCCGTGGGCGGCTATTCCGGATACGGAATCAAACCGATCGCCCTGCGGTGCGTCTATGACCTCGCCGGCCCCTCCAAAAAACCCGTGATGGGCTGCGGCGGCTGTATGAATGGACACGACGCCATCGAATTCCTCCTGCTGGGCGCCGGCCTCGTTCAACTGGCCACGGCCGTCATGTTTGAAGGGTATGGAATCATTGACCGCCTCGTGAATGACCTGACTCAATTCATGGAGCAGCACGGAATTAATAACATTGAAACTCTTACGGGCCTCGGCCGGGACCGCATAACATCATTCAACCATCTGGACCCCTCCTTCCACACACGCGCCCAGGTGGATCTGCTGCGCTGTGTACGCTGCGGAAAATGCAAAACCTCCTGCCAGGACAGCGGCTACCAGGCCATCACCGTCACCAACCGCGGCGCCTACCCGCAGGTTGACCGGAACAAATGCGTGGGATGCTCCCTCTGCGCACACGTGTGCCCCATCAATGCCATCCGCATGGTGGAAACCACCGCGCCGTAAAAAGCCCGCACCGCCCAGCGATTGCGTTTTTCCAACGATTGGAAAATCGACCGCAAAAACTTCCAACGATTGGAAACTTTCAACGCCGTTTTTCCAATCATTGGAAAGTGCCCCCAGGGCACCTTTTCAATGGCCCCAGATTATACATTGATGAAATCTGAAAATGGAGGGCGGCGGGCCTCCGTCGCCTGTTGTTTTGAAACGTGCGTACCCCGATACCGCCAACCGTCTGGTCGGCATACGCTCTCCCGTACGCCAATACTCAGCATCCACAAATCGCTCAATAAACTCATATTTATCACTTGAGTGACCCCTCACCCGGAAGTGTTTCGCGGGCTTCAGTCGCGTGCAGAGAGACGTATTCCAACGAATCAAAAAGCAACGAATGAAGAACGTAAATGAAAATGGCGGCCCACTCCCCGGGAACGCCGAACGTCTGTTCGGCAAGTTGTTCAATCGGGAACTCAGGAAAGCAGGAACCGGATCACGAATTTCACCAATCACACGAATTGAAATCCCGTTGCATTTTCGCGTCAACTCGCGTGATTCGCGATCAAAGAACAAATCTCGCTTTTCTCGTATCCCATGCGATTCGCCACGCCTTCAGCGCAAGACTCATCCTCTATCTTTCACCGGCTTCCATCGACGCGTTCGGGCTGCCTTTTCATGCTGGACAGAATGTCAATTATCAAGGGCTGGCCCCGATCCTCCAAGGATGCAAATTCCACTTAAGCCACCGGTCCTAAAAATGGGGTTAACCGAACAAACGTTCGGCGGCGTCCTGTGTGCAGGTTTCAAAGCATGAGGCGGCGGAGGCCCGCCGCCCTCCACACAAACAAAAGACACCCACGAAGAGGCCGGATCACAGCAACGGACGTGCTTTTTTTTCATTCCCGTATTCGCGTTCATTGGCGTGAATTCGCGGTTCATATCTCTCCGCGCGCTCTGCCCGGTTGGTACATTTGCGCCTTACGCAAACGCGTCCGGACGGCGTACCGACGAACGCCGTATTTACCTTTTTCCATGCTTGATACGCTCTGTTCAAGGTCCTATCCTGCGCAAACCTGTGGCACATTCACTGCATGAGGAGCATCTATGGGCAGATTATTCGGAACCGACGGCGTTCGCGATATGGCGAACATGGGCAACATGACCGCTGAACAGGCACTGGAAATCGGACGGGCGGTGGCCTACGTTTGCAAGGAATATCACCGGGAAAAAGGGACGCGCCCCCGAATCGTGATCGGCAAAGACACGCGACTCAGCGGGTACATGCTGGAGAGCGCACTCACCGCAGGCGTCTGCTCCATGGGCGTGGATGTGATGCTGCTCGGTCCCCTCCCCACTCCCGGCGTGGCCTTTATCACGCAGGACATGCGGGCCGATGCGGGTATCGTCATTTCCGCCTCGCACAACCCCTACTACGACAACGGCATTAAAATTTTTTCCCGCACCGGCTTCAAACTGCCCGATGCAGCTGAAATGGAAATCGAAAATCTGATCAACGGTCGCAAGCTGCGCGATATCCGTTCCACGGAGGACGACATCGGCAAGGCGCGCCGCATTGATGACGCCATCGGGCGTTACATCGTCTTCTGCAAAAATACGTTTCCGGAGGGATTGACCCTCGACGGCATGAAAATCGCCATTGATTGCAGTAACGGCGCCTCCTACCGAATTGCCCCCACCATCTTTTCCGAACTGGGTGCCGAAGTCAGCGCCATTCATGTGGAACCCAACGGCATGAACATCAACGACGGCTGCGGTTCGCAGCACACCGAAGATCTGCGCGCAAAGGTAGTCGCCACCGGATCGGCCATCGGCCTGGCTTTCGATGGCGATGCCGACCGGCTCATTGCCGTGGACGAGCGCGGACGTGAAATCACCGGCGACCAAATTCTCCTGATCTGCGCACGCGCCCTGCTGGAACAGGGGCGGCTGAAAAACAATCTGCTGGTCAGTACGGTGATGAGTAATCTCGGTTTGATCGTGGCCTGCAAAAAATATGGATTTCAGCATCACGCGGCCAAGGTGGGCGACCGGTATGTGCTGGAGGACATGCAGCGGCTGGGCGCCACGCTCGGCGGCGAGGATTCAGGCCATGTCATCTTTCTTGATCTGCACACCACCGGCGACGGTATTCTCACGGCGCTGCAACTGATCGCAGCCATGGTTCATGCCGGAAAACCGCTCTCTGAACTGGCGGCCCAAATGGACGTCTTCCCCCAAAAGCTTATCAATGTGGACGTGAAATCCAAACCGGCCCTCGAATCGATCCCGGAAATTACCGCGGCCATCCGGCAGGCCGAAGAGCAGCTTAAGGATGAAGGCCGCGTATTGGTCCGCTATTCCGGCACACAAAATATGTGTCGGGTCATGGTGGAAGGCCCGACCACGGAGGCCACGGAGCGCCATTGCCGCGCCATTGCCGACGTCGTGCAGGCCGTCCTCGGCTGAAGAACGCCTCACGTCCGCGAGAACAGACCGCGCAGCGCTTCCGATGCGGCAGCCAGATCGCTCAGGCTGATAAATTCTTCCGAAGCATGAGCCTGTTTGATGCTGCCCGGACCAAATACGATCGTTTCGTCCGAATGCCCGCAGAAAACGGACGCATCGCAGCACCACCCCACCCCGGTGATTTCCGGGGTGAAACCGGCTTCTTCGCAGGCTTCACTCAGTTGCCGAACCAGGGCGGAGTCACGCGGTGTCACCAGCGGCTCATTGTTTTCCATCATTTCGAGCGAGTAATCCAGGCAGACGCCGCCCGCCTTCAGAGATTCCAGTATTTCCGTCAATCCGGCCTGAACCTCCGCCGCTTTTTCAGGCGGCACCACGCGCCAATCCAATTCCACCCGACACTTCGGCGGCACCACGTTGGGAGCAATGCCGGCATGAATGACGCCCACATTCATGGTCGGACGGCCAAGAACCGGATGCCGGTAACGTTCTCCTTCGGCAACCACAAATTCTTTCAGTCGCTCAACAAACCGCATGGCCGCATACACGGCATTGACGCCCACTTCCGGATTGGAGCCGTGTGCGGAACGTCCCGTGAAATCCACGCCGTACCAGGTGATGCCCTTATGCGTATGCACGATGGCCATTTCCGTGGGTTCCAGCACAATTGTTTTGGTTATGCGCGCCGGCAGACGATCAACGACAGCCTTCGCCCCATTGTTTCCGGTTTCTTCCCCCATGGCGCCCACATAATAGATCGCTTCACCGTTTCGCTTCAGCGCATCCAAATCCACCAGGCTCAGGGCATGGAGGGCTGCCGCCATGGCCCCCTTGCAATCGGAGGCCCCACGCGCATACAACCGCCCATCCCGAATCACCGGCGAAAACGGCTCATGCTTCATCCCCTCGACACCTACGGTATCCAGATGCGATTCCAGCAGCCAAATCACGGATGGGTTTTCGGCCCCGAACCGGGCAATCACATTGGGACGGTCCGTCTTAACGTATTGGTATTCAATGGAAAACCCAATACGCTGCAAATAATCGGCGAAAAAGGCCCCGATCCGCGCCTCGCCGGACTTGGAAAGATCGCTGATCTGTGTGGGATCTACGCTGGGAATGGAAACCAGGCTGCACAATAGGTCCGTCAATGCGGAATCAATCATATTCTCCTCCAAAATTCTCTTGAAAACAGCCCCCTGAACAGGCCATAAACGTGCCCTTATGTTATGGCGGCATGGGCTGCGAATGGCTGGTTGCCGCCGCGCTTCCCATGCCCACTCCTCTCGGCGGAGCGGTCGCTGTTAAGCACCGGTAACATGGGCCGGAGCATGTGATTTGTCAATCCGTTCACCGGACAATTTTGGCCCGGATTCTGAACGGCGGAGGGTGTTGAACTTGTATCTGAAACAGCTTGAAATGGTCGGGTTTAAAAGTTTCGCGGACAAAACCAAACTGGAGTTCCAGCCGGGCATGACCGCCATTGTCGGACCCAACGGCTGCGGAAAAAGCAACGTCTCCGATGCGGTCCGCTGGGTACTCGGCGAACAGAGCGCCAAAGCGCTGCGCGGCGCCAACATGCAGGATGTCATTTTTAACGGCACCGACTTTCAAAAACCCATGGGCATGGCCGAAGTCAGCCTGACCCTCACCGATTGCGAAGACACCCTCGGCACCGAATTTCACGAGATCACCATTACGCGCCGCGTATTGCGCTCCGGCGAAGGCCAGTACTTCATCAACCGCGCGCCCTGCCGTCTGAAGGATATTCAGCGCCTCTTCATGGACACCGGTATCGGCACCAACGCCTATTCCGTACTCGAACAGGGCCGCATTGACCGCATCCTGAGTTCCCGCCCGGAGGACCGGCGCGAAGTGTTTGAAGAAGCCAGCGGAATTACGAAGTACAAGGCGGATAAAAAAGAAGCGCTGCGCAAGCTGGAGCATACCGAGGCCAACCTGCTTCGTCTGGATGACATCATCACCGAGGTGAAGCGCCAGATTATTTCCCTCCAGCGCCAGGCGGGAAAGGCCCGGCGCTATCAGGAGCTGCACACCAAGCTGCGTTCGCTGGACATCTATGTCACCCGCAGTCGACTCACGGAAATGACGCAGGTCATTGAATCCATTACCAACCGCCTGGCGTCCCTATCCGAAAATGAAGAGGCGTTTCAGGCCGATATCCAGCAGACGGAAAGCGCACTGAACGTCACGCGTGAACAGCTCCATCAGTTGGAAGCTTCCATCAACGAAACGATGGACAGCGCCGTCCAGTCCAAAACGGAACTGGATCGCACCCGCCAAACACTCTCCACCAATCGCGAGCGCATTCAGGAATTGATTGATCTCTCCGAACGCAACACGTCTGAAGCGCAAACCGCCCGCGAGCGCCTGCAACTTCATCAGACCACGCTGGATGAACTCGTCGTCAAATTGAGCGCGGCTCAGGAAACCCTCCAGCTTTCAGAAAAGATTTTTCAGGAACGCAACACCGTTTTTCTCGCCTTTGAAAAACAGTTGGAACAGCAGAAAGAGGCCCTGCACGGGCTGCACAACGAATCGCTGGATGTGGAAACAAAAAGCTCCCATCTGCAGAACGAACTGGCCACCCTGGAAGCGCGCGAACGCGGCGCCATCGTTAAACGCGAACGATTGATGGCTGAACAAAAAGAAATCAAGCGATCCGCGGAAGTTCACGCCCAGCGTGTTGCTCAAAAGGAATCAACGCAGCAGACGATTCAGCAGGAAGTCCTGCGGCAGGAGGAAACGCTCAATCAGCTCAAACTGCTGAAGAACAACCGCCATCGACAGATTCAGGAAACCAAGGACGCCCTGAATGCGATTCAGAACAGGCTGTCGGCCAAAAATGCACAGATTGAGATGCTGAAGCGCACGGAATCGGATAACGAACCCTATCCCGGCGGCACGCGCTTTCTGATGAACCACTTCCCGGCGGATGCCGGCCTCGACAAAGCCTGCATGCTGGGCTCCCTGGCGGACCACATCGAGGCCCGGGGGGAATACCGGCGACCGCTTGAAGCAGTCATGCGCGCCTGGCTGGATGCGCTGATCATCAACGACCGGTCCGCTGCGATGCGTTTGCTGGAGGTGCTGCAACACGAATCCGTCGGCGCCGCGCGGCTGGTCATTCGCGATACAGCCCCCGCCCCGGTCCTGCCCGGCCTCCCCGGTGAGCCGCTGATTAACCATGTGGTTTGCAGCGCCGAAGCGCAGGGGCTGATGAGCTGCATCCTGAAAGGTGTCCAGGTCGTCCCGGCGCTGGCCGATATTCCGACGCCGAGCCCAACAGGCATCACCTGGGTCACCCATGCCGGGGCGGTGCTTCATCCCGATGGCGCCATGGAATACTGGATGCCGGAATCCGCCACGGGAAATCCCCTGACGCGCAAACATCTGCTGACCGAATGGAATCAGGAAGCGGAATCGCTTCAGAGCCAGGCGCAACAGCTGCGCGAGCGTCTGAGCCAATCCATGTCGGACGATTCCTCCACCGAACAGCAGATCGATGAAGCACAGGCCAACCTGCTGCAACAGCGCCGCGAACTGGCCATGTGCCAGGGAGAAGCCCAGCAGATCCAGCGCGAACTTAAGCAGTGCCGAGAACGCGAAGATACCATCGAATGGGAACTGAGCGAACTTCAGGATCAGGACTCCTCCGGTGGGAGCCGCCGCTCCGATATCGTCCGCGAAATCGAACGGATGCGCAACCGGCAGGCCGAAATCCGCGCCACCATTCAGGTGCAGAATGAAGAACTGCGCAAAAAAGAAGCCGACCGCACCCGATTACATGCCGAATTGACCGACTCGCGGATTGCCGTTGCCGAAAAGAGACACCTGGTGGATCAAATCCGCAACCAGGAAGAGCCTTTGAAATCGCAAATTCGGAGTTTGGAACAGATCATCGAAGAGCGCTCGCGGGGTATTTCCTCCTATCAAAAGCACATTGAGAATCTTCAAATCAGCATTACTGAAATGGAACGCCGCATTCAACCGCTCGAAGAGCAGGTTCTTCGCTACGATGAAGCACTGATCCAGCTGCGCAATCAGCAGCGCGAGACCAATCTGAAGCAGGGTTCCATGGAAGAGGAGTTGCGGCAAAGGCGGCTGATGCTGGAAGAGGTGCGCCGCCAGAAAGGTCAGGCGGAAGTGCAAGCCACGGAGCATCGCATGCGCCGCCAAAGCATTTTGGAACGAATCAATGCCGACTACCAGCTTTCCGAAGATCAGCTTTCCGGCGAACCGGATCCCGTTTGGGAAGAGAATGAATCACGCGACCGCGATTCCCTGGAAATTGCCATTGCCGAACTGCGCACCAAAATTTCCTCCATGGGCCCGGTGAATTTGGTGGCGATTGAAGAACACAAGGAACTGGAAGAGCGTTTTCAATTTCTGACTCAGCAGCAGGACGACCTGGTCAATGCCAAGCAGCAGTTGATTGAGATGATTAAGAAAATTAATCTCACAACCACGGAACTTTTTTCAGAGACGTTCAACAAGGTGAACGAAAACTTCCAGGAAATGTTCAAGCAGCTCTTTGGCGGCGGCTCCGCAAAACTGGTGCTGGTGAACGAGGAAGATGTACTCGAATCCGGCATCGAAATCATCGCACGCCCTCCGGGGAAAAAACTGCAAACCATCTCGCTGCTCTCCGGCGGCGAACGCACCATGACGGCCGTGGGACTCCTCTTTGCCCTCTATATGGTGAAGCCCAGCCCGTTCTGTGTGCTGGACGAGTTGGATGCCGCTCTCGACGACAGCAACATCGGCCGCTTCGTCAAAACCGTCGAGGGGTTCCTTGAACATTCTCAATTCATTGTCATCACGCACAGCCGCCAGACCATATCCGCATCGGATGTGCTTTACGGGGTGACGATGGAAAAGCACGGGGTCTCGAAAATCGTGGCGGTCCGTCTGGCTGATCACGAAAGAGAGCCTTCTTCCACCGAAAACCGCAACGCATCCACCTCATTCGCCGGGAAACAATAATATGAACACATCAAAATACATCCTTTCATTTTTCGCGGCCGTCTTTTTTGCAGGAACAGCCCTGGCCGACTCCAAAGCACCCATCATCAAGCATCGCCCCGTCAGCGGCGCCGCAATGAATCAATCCCTGAACTTCCGCGCCCAAGTCACATCGCCCGATGCGCCCCTGGAATCGGTCACACTGCATTTCACCACTTCCACCGATTCCACGCCGGTAAAAATACCAATGAAACCGGTGGATGCGACCCTGTGGTCCGGAACCATCCCGGCCGGATTTCTGGCGGGATACCGATCCATCAATTATTACATCGAAGCGATCAATGCCGAAGGGTTGCTCACCGAGACGGCCTGGTACCGGGTGGACTTGCTATCCGTGGATGCCGCCGCCTCAGCACCCGCTGACCCGGTCGGGACGGGCCGGTCGGAACCGGCTCAGGAAGAAACAACCTGGGTCAAGCCTGCGCTCATTGCCGGCGGCGCAGTCGCCGTAGCCGGCGGCGCCGTCCTGCTGCTTGCCGGCGGGGGCGGAGGTGGAGGCGGTTCGGATAATCCTTCCACGAATTCGGCCGGAACATACGTCGGAACGGCTACGACCTGTTATGAAACATCCACCAACACGTCCTGCAGTACGGACCTGATTGCCATCACCGTTTCGGAGGATGGCTATGCCTCATCAGACACCCTCTGTCCCAATGTCTATATGAACGCGCCCGTGGACGGCGATGTGTTTACGATGATGGGCGAGGTGCCGAACGGACAAATCACCTACTCGGGAACTATTTTAAGCGACAGAATCGTGGGGTCCATTTCGGGAAGCGGAACCGCGGCGGCCGGTTCCGGAACTTATAGCGGAACCTTCAGTGCCGAACGGCGATAGGACAAAACCTGCGCACTTCATCGTTTTCAGGCTTCCGGAAACGTCGCGGCGTATTTACCAATCCACTCCTGGGCCGCTTCCTCATTGGTTAAGTCGCGGCCCTCGGTTTCCATCACGGTTGTTCGGTAATGCGCGATGCTGCACAGCTGCTCGATCAGCCTAAAGTGAAAAACGTCCGAACGGCTGTCGAATTTAACACCTACTTCGTAAAAGAGATCCTTGCGCGCCGTCCAGGCGACAACGCCCTTGACCTCCGCCGATAAGTCCCCCAGGCTGATCGCCACGCTGATCGTGGAGCCGACCGGTATTTTTTCATCGGATCGGAAACACAGTCCGCCTTTACTGATATTGCGAAGCGTGTGTTTTCCGCTGGATTGATCTTCAACGCTGTACTGAATGGGAATTTCCATGGGATGCCGCATATATGTACGACTCACATCTACCATGACATTCTCCTTCTCAGACCATACGCTGCGTTTGAAACACTGCACACACCCTTGTTGTGTTGAACGGATAACACATTACGACCGCGGCGTCAATCCAGCCATGTTCCCGCCAAACGCCGGGCCCCGCCGCATTTTTTGATAAGAGGCAGCGCGGTGTATCTATTCGTTCATCATTCGACTTACCGCTTGCAAAGCCCTTTCCCATCTCTATAGACTCCGGTTTGTTATACGCCGCATGAATGAATGGGGAAAAGAGATCCCGCGAAACAAACAAATCAGTCAACGAGGTGTGCAATGAGGATACCGACCGCCCTGATTCTTGCCTTTCTTGCCCTAAGCCCCAACGCGTTCGCCAATGGATACAAAATTCTCTGCGTCAAAAGCGCCAAAGCCACGGCCATGGGTGAAGCGTTCATCGTACAGGCGGACGACCCATCCGCCATAGCTTTTAATCCGGCGGGGCTCTGGCAGGTTTCCGGCAATCAAATCAGCCTGCAGAGTACCCTGTGCAACGCCTACACCGAATACACTTCGCCCACCGGAGAAACCACGGACAACGAAAGCAAGTGGCAACCGGTGCCCGCACTGTTTTTTTCTTCCGATTTGGGAACCACCAACATGGCCGCAGGATTGGGCATTACCGTACCGAATGGTTTATCCAGCGAATGGGCGGATGACAGTTTTGCGCGCTATGCGGCCACCTATAACAAACTGACTGTGGCGGACATTTCTCCGGTGTACAGCATTCGCCTGACCGACCATGTGTCCCTGGGGGGCGGATTGGATTATTATTACTCTGAAGCGGAAATGTGCCGAATGGTGGACGTCGGCGCGCTGCTCGGTCAACCCGGCAGCATGGACGTGGAGAGCAAGCTGAAGGGCGACGGAAATACCTGGGCGGGCAATGCCGGAGCCATTTATAAAATCAACGAACAGCATGCCCTTGCGTTCACCTATCGGCTGCCCTACTCCATTGATTACGAAGGTGAGATGACCCTCGGCGAACAGCACTATGACATCAACACCTCCATCGACTACCCGGCCGTCGCCGTGGCCGGATATGCATTCCGCCCCACCCCCCGACTCAAATTGGAAGTGAATGCCGATTGGACGCATTGGAATAGGGTGGACGACATTGTTGTTCATTACGATCAGGCCGGCATACCCGACACCACCATGGAGCAGGACTTTCACAACACCATGGCCTACAAAGCCGGCGCGGAATATCACCTGACCGATCAATGGGATCTGCGAGCCGGATACATTTATAACGAAAATGCCACCGCTCAACATACCTGGTCGCCCTCATTCCCGGATTCCGACATGCAATTTTTCACAGCCGGCGCTGGATTCCATCACCATCGGTTCACCGTGGATGCGGCCCTTCAACTTGTCTATTACCGCGAGCGCGACATCAGCAAAGCGCTTGATCCCAATGACCCGTATGCCGCCAAAATCAACGGATCGTACGAAACATGGGCTCCGTGTTTTTCCCTGGCTGCCACCTATCAGTTTTAACCCGCATCACGATCAGGGGGGTATTGTGACCATAAACTATGAAGAATATACCATTGCTGATTTTGTTAAAAGCGACGCGTCTGATCTGTTCGCCAAAACGGAACGTTTCGGCGAATTTCTCGCCGATTGGAAACGCAAAGGCACGTATTCATATCACCGCATCCTGACGGACGGATGCAAAAACCGCACCACGATTCATGACCCGGATACAAACGCATTACGCGAAGTGATCGTGCTGTCCTCCAACAACTACCTCGGTCTGAACTTCCGTAACGAAGTCATGCAGGCCGCCGCAGACGCCCTTGAGAAATACGGAAGCGGCATGAGCGGCTCACGGTTTCTTAGCGGAACGTTTGATGCTGTGGTACAACTGGAACAGGAGCTGGCCGCCTTTGAACACTGCGAGGAGGCTGTTGTTTTTACCTCAGGGTATCAGGCCAATGTCGGAACCATTTCCGCCCTCCTGCGGCCGAATGACATCGCCGTGATTGACCGTTTCGCGCATGCCAGCATTGTCGACGGGGTTCGTCTTTCAGGCTGTACCATTCGGTCTTTCAAACACAATGACATGAACAGCCTCGAACGCACGCTGAAAAAATGCGCCGCTCGCAACGGCGGCATTCTGGTCGCCGTGGATGGTATTTTCAGCATGGATGGAGATATTGCGCCGCTTCCGCAAATTGTCGCGCTATCGAAGCAGTACGGGGCACGAGTTTTGGTAGATGAGGCTCATGCCACCGGCGTGCTGGGACCCGGCGGACGGGGCACGGTGGAGCATTTCGGGTTGCAGGAGCAGGTGGATGTGGTGATCGGGACATTCAGCAAAACGCTCGCGGCAACCGGCGGTTTTGCCGCCACCACCCGGGATGCCGCTCAGTATATCCGGCAATATGGACGGGCCTACACCTTCTCGGCCAGCCCGGCTCCCTCGACGATTGCCGCCGTTCGTGCCGGATTGCAGATCATTCAGCGGGAACCCGCTCTGCGTGAAAAACTGTGGAATAACGTACATTATATTCACAGTGGACTGCATACCCTCGGGTTTATAACGAATCCCGTCAGCCCTGAATCAGCCATTCTCACGATTGTCATCGGGCCGGATTGGAAAGTACACCAGATGAGCCGGGATCTGTACGAAGCCGGCCTTTTCACCAGTACCGTAGTATATCCCGCTGTACCGCCCAATCGGGGCACACTCAGGCTCAGCCTCTCCGCGCTTCACACCCGAGAAGATTTGGATACGGTGCTGTCAGTCCTCGGAACCATTGGAAAAAAATATGAGTTGATTCCCTGAATCCCATGCGCGTTTGCATCCATAACTCCATCACGGAAATCGACGCCGCCGTCTGGAACAGCATCGTTCCCCCGGAGCGGCTGATTTGCCGCCACGAATACCTCCTGGCCGTGGAACGATCCAACATAAACAACTGCCATTATTACTATCCGGTGGTTTACGAAGGGGATCGACCTCTGGCCCATACCTGCCTGTATGTGATTAAAACAGAGTTGGATCTTTTTGCCACAGGACTTTTAAAACGGATGATCCATGGCGTTCGCTCTTTCTACGAGTCCTTTCTCATCATGACCTCCCTGGAATGCGGAACGCCCGTTGCCCTCGGTCATACCATTTCCTGCGACAGCAGCATCAGCCATGATGAAACAACTCTTGTGCTGATACAGGAAAGCGAAAAACTGGCCCGCTCGCTGCAAATTGGGGTGCTGATATATCGCGACTTTTCTGCAGACGATGCTCCCCTGATTCAAACGCTTCAGGGCGCCGGCTTCCGGCAGGTTCGCAGCCTGGCCTATGCCTGCCTGGATGTTCACTGGGGCTCCTATGACGACTACCTGAAAGCCCTGCGAAGCACCTACCGCCATAGAATACAGCGCCGTACGGAACAATTTCTGCAAACAGGAATCACCGTAGAAATTCTTGACCGATTTTCAACCTGGTCCGGCGATCTGGCCCGCTTGTGGAAAAATGCCTACGATCACGCACGGGAGTACCGCAGGGAATTTCTGTACGCCGATTTTTTTGAACAGATTGATGCGCTACTGGGCCCGCGATCCAAAATCATTCTCATGAAAAACAAAAAGATACCTGTAGCCTTCGCCCTGTTGCTGGAGCAGGGCCCCGTTCTCGACTGGGTCTTCTGTGGATTGGACTATTCCGCCAACAAGGAACAGGCGCTTTACTTCAACCTCCTCTATCAAATAACCCGCTATGGTATTGAAAACGGATTCAAACAAATCCATTACGGAGTCACCACCCTGATTCCAAAAATGGATATCGGCGCCAGACCGATCCCACTCTGTATGTGCATGAAACACACCAATGCGGTATTAAACCGCGTCCTTCCTTATTGCTTCGACAAACTGGCCTTCACCCAGACTCCGACGCCCAGACACGTTTTTAAAAATGAAGCCGCACTGTGATTTTGATCGCGTTTTTATTCCGTTCTTTTTATCCTCACACGGTTAATACGCATACGGATTAACGCGTTATGGTTAATAAAGACAATACCGGGGACCGTTTGATATACCCCATGAGCCGGGTAGATCCCGCCGATACGCGCACCGAACTTTTTTGCGGCCTTTCGAAAATGGTTTTCCTGTATTTCCGTGACCGTTACGGGGAAAAGGAATTGGAAACGTTCGTCTATAACACCCGGATGAACCTGGATTACGCCATGGATCGCACCAACTGGGTGTCCGCAGCTTACATCTTTCGCCTGCTGGATGCCCTGGTTGAATATACGGGCGATCCGCGAAGCGCCTTTGAAGCGGGAACCTATAGCTGCCGCGCCAATTATCTCGGCCCGCTTGCCCTGGTTTGCGCGCGTTTTTTTACGGTTCAGGGGGCCTTCAGATTCACGGCGAATTCCGCTGAGTTGTGGAGCAAGGTGAATGAATGGAAGCTGGAGGAAATGAGTCGTCATTCCTGTGTGATCAGCGTCAAAAACACCCATTATCCGCAAAACAAAAACAACTGTCTCTGCATCCAGGGAACGCTGGCCGCTCTTCCCCGCCTTCACAACCAACCCAGAGCCTCTGTTAAAGAAGTGATGTGCGCATGCGAAGGCGCAGACCGTTGCGTCTACCACATCACCTGGGATAATCCCTCCCCCCTGAAGCAGCATCTGCACGGATTGCTGCTGGGCGTTCTGAGCTCCGTATCCATCCTGCTCTTTATGGGAATTTCTGTTCCAACAATTCTGAGCGCGGCGCTGCTCCCCCTGTTCGGATTTCTCTGCGACAACCTCGCCTCGTCCAGACGAAAACTCCACAGGACGCTGGATCATACCGAGGAACAGGCACTGGCTCTGCTGGAAGATATGCGCACCATTGAAAAAGCGAACATCGAACTTCAACGCAAGGTGGAATCGCGCACAACCGAAATCGTGGAAAAAAACAACGAATTACAGAAAGCCCTGCACGCCTTGAAACTATCCCAAAAAAGAATGCTGGAGGTGGAGCGTCAGGCGGCTATTGGAGCGCTGGCTGCCGGCACTGCGCATGAAATGAACAGTCCCCTGAATGGCATCCGCCTCTCGCTTCAGGCACTTAAGGAAGAATCATCGAAGCACCCGGACCTGCTTCCCGTAATCGAGAATGCGGACCGTGCTGCCTATCGATGCAGCCGTATTGTACGGGAAATGCTTTCCTTTGCCCGGGCGCCCCAACAACTTACCCGCCTTTCTCTTCACGAAATTATCCGGGATTGCGTCAGCATATTTCGAAGAGAAAATCCAAAGGGCGCTTCCATCGCTGAAAATATCGATCCGAATGTCCCGCTTCTTCACTTGGATCGCCCCCAAATTCAACAGGCGATCCTGAACCTGCTTACAAACGCCAATGAGGCGATGGAGGGAAACGGACTGATCACCATTTCTCTCAAACAGACCGGAAATAATTTGATGCTCACCGTTGCTGATAACGGGCCCGGTATACCGCCCGAATTTATGGAACAGATTTTCAATCCTTTTTTCTCAACTAAAATAAACTCCGGAAAAGGTCTTGGACTCGGCCTCTCCATCACCTACGAACTGATCAATCGGAACGGCGGCTCCATCTCCGTGGAAAGTTCACGGGGAAAAGGAACCTGCTTCACGATTTGTTTTCCGCTCTCCATTGAAACCCCACCCGTCCCGCACGAAACGTCCGAAAAGAAAGCTGTGACATGAGTAATTCCACGGAGAATGTTTTACGAGTGCTTCTTGTTGAGGATGATCAGGAATCCGGCGCCTCTATGGAGCTGATGCTGAATCGGCGGGGCGTCTGTGTCACGCTGCTTTCATCGGGGGAAGAGGCCGTCAAACAATTCTCCATGAAGGATTTTGACGCCGTGGTGTCGGATATTCGCCTGCTGGGCATGAGCGGCGTTGAGGTACTGCGCCGCATCCGGACGCTCGACCGCTTTTTCCCCGTCATTCTGCTTACCGGATACGACAGCATTGAATCCGCCATTGCCGCCCTTCAGGAAGGCGCACAGGACTATATCCTTAAGCCGCTGGATAATATCGACCAACTGCTTAAGCCCCTCCAAAATGCCGTGACGAATTATCGCCTTCACTGCCGCCGCGTTGAACTGGAACGCGAACTCGAAATCAGTGAAAAACGATTCCGCAAAATCTATGATAATGCCGCGGTCGGCGTGGCGCTGCTGGACCGCAGCGGTCGTTTTCTTCAAGCCAATCAAATGGCCGGGCGTCTCTTTAAATTTCCGGACAACGAATTGGTTGGGCACCGCCTGGATGAATTAATCCGCTCCCCGGACGATCTTCAAAAGATTCGAGACGTTTTTGAACGCCTGGCCGACACCCTTCCCACAGCCTCGCCCATGGAAATCAACACTTCCCGAGGGACGGATCCGCTTTCTTTTTGGTGCCTGTGGCATTTTTCCTTCTTTGAAACCGGCGAGCATAATCAGGCTCGTATTCTCGCATTTCTGTCGGACATTGATGAAAAAAAACAGCTGGAAACGAATCTGAACAAACACCGCGAAAGCCTTTTCCAGGCGGAGAAACTCGCAGCCATCGGAAAATTGGCCGGGGGAATCGCTCATGATTTCAACAATATTACCTATATCATCAACGGCAATTTGCGCCTCGCCTTGAATCATCTTCAGCCGGGAACCCTCGAACATGAAAAAATTATGAACGCTCTGGCGGCCTGCGAATCCGCCGTCGACCTGACCGAACGTATCCGAATGACGTCACAGGCCGGCATTGCAGAACGAAAACCCTTGAATGTAAACGGCCTGATTCACCAGGTGCTGAACATCCTGTCGTTCCGTCTCCCCGCCAATGTTTCGCTTCACACCATCCTGAATGACCCGGATGACTTGGTCATGGGAGATCATCTCGAACTGCAGCAGGTTCTTATGAATCTGCTTATCAATGCCATTCAGGCCATGCCGGGCGGCGGAGTTTTGTCTATCACTCAACACAGGGAATTTGTGGATGAAACGCTGGCAAAAAAACTGACGCTTTCGGCCTCCGGCCACTTTGTATGTCTCGATATCGGTGACACCGGAGTCGGCATTCCCGATGAAAACCTTCCCCGCATTTTTGAACCGTTCTTTTCAACAAAACATAATGAAGGATGCAGCGGACTTGGACTTCCAATGGTGTACGGCATCATTAAATCGCATGGCGGCTGCGTTAATGTGTCCAGCAAAGTGGATGAGGGAACGAAATTCTCCATCCATCTGCCGCTGGCCGAAGCGCAAATAGAGGACATCCCGGACGCCGCCCGTCTGCCCGGGGGAACAGAGTCCATTCTGATTGTCGACGATGACTTGAACGTCCTGAGAATCACCGAAGAAGTGTTACAGCAATTCGGATACCGGACGACGGCTTTTTCAGATTGTCATCAATGCCTGGAACACTTCAAAACCAACCATGAAAACTATGACTTGGCCATCATTGATTTCGTAATGCCGCAAATGACGGGCGGCCAACTGAGCCGTGAATTAATGAATATACGCCCCAACATCCCGGTAATAATACTCACGGCGTTTTCGTATACGGCCGCATCAAAAAACCACGGGAAAACGGGCATATACAAATATGTAAACAAAAGCATTTCGCCTGAAGATCTCGCTCAAACCGTCCGTACTGTTCTGGACCGAAACGATCCTCCTCCCGCCGCCACCGCCGGGAAAACAATCCTGGTGGTTGATGATAACGATCAAACACGCAACGTGCTTCGTGAAATTCTGGAGGATGCCTCCTATCGGGTCATTGAAGCCCAAAATGGACGAATCGGTATTGAACTGTTTTCATCGCACCACATCGACTTGGTCTTAACCGACCTCTTTATGCCGGAAAAAGATGGTTTAGAGGTCATCATGGAGTGCAAGAAAAACCAACCGGGCATCAAGGTCTTTGCCTTCACCGGCGGGCCGGGCCGGGTCGGATGGGACTGCCTGGCACTGGCCGCCCCGCTTGGAGCCGATTATACCTTTCGGGGAATCATTGATCACCAACTGCTGCTGGACAAAATCGCCGAACACCTCAATCCCCCAGCTCCCTGAATCATTCAGAATCCATCCGGCACACCGATCAGGCGATCATTGATCACCGGTATGTTTTCATGATATTAACCCTCCATGAATTCAACAGCTATCCT
Source organism: uncultured Verrucomicrobiota bacterium (assembly GCA_964542025.1). GTDB lineage: Bacteria > Verrucomicrobiota > Kiritimatiellia > RZYC01 > RZYC01 > JAQVYB01. Next base: position 15,159 of record CAZISY010000028.1, on the reverse strand, counting down.
GGTTCAGGCAGGTAAAATAGCCGCATATCCGCTGGTTATACATCTTCTGGCTATTTTGACCTGGCCTCTTTGCCGCCTTGTTTTCGGCTCACTGCCCGATAAGGGATATGCTCTTGCACGCCCGTTCGCCCTGGCCGTCTGCGGGTTCTCTGCCTGGCTTCTTTTTTCCATGGACCTCATCCCCAATTCTGTCGCAGGCTTTCTCACGGTTCTGCTTATTTTGTTCATCACGTCCTGGTGGGCAATCCGACATAACCATCACCGTTTTTTTAATTTTTCCGAGCTCCGCTGGAGTTACCGCATAGTAACGAACGCTCTGTTCTATTTCGTATTTGCGGCGTGGATTTTCGTACGCTGGTGCGATCCCCAGGTGTTGCATACCGAACAACCGATGGACCTGATGATGCTTACCTCCCTATGGAATAACACCACGTACCCGGTGGAAGATCTCTGGCTGGCCGGGTATCCAATCAGTTATTACTACTTTGGGTACTGGCTTCAGCACTTCCCTGCACGTCTGGCCGAATGTCCGCCCGTACTCACCTGCAACATCGGCCAGGCCTGCTGGTTGGCCATGCTTTTTTCGGGGTGCTTCTCACTGGGCTGCAATGCGCTGGCCGGGTCAGGTAAAAAACGCCTGATGATTTTCGCCGGCGGTCTTTGCGCCGGAGGTGTTCTATGCCTCAGCAATGTTTCCGGCACTCTTTCGGCTGTTGCAGGTGACGGCGCATCCTGGTGGTGGTGGTCCGCCAGCCGAACGGTACATGACGGCGCCGTTGAACTGATCACTGAATTTCCATTCTTCAGTTTTCTACTCGGCGATAATCATCCGCACCTTCTGGCGCTCCCGCTTCTGATGCTCTTCACGGCCTGCAGTCTGAATCTGATTTGCAGCAGCGCCCGAATGCCCGCCACCCCGAATGGCTCAACAAACAGGTCGGCCTCCGGTGATCCGGTCCTGTTCCCATCCCTCATCGCCATGTCCGTCATCACCGGACTGCTCTACATGACCAACGCCTGGAATGTTCCTCTTGCGCTCCTCCTTGCGATACTGACCGTACTGATCACCAACAGCTCCTGGAAAAAGAAAATAGCGCTCTGCACCGGCTATGCCCTGCTCACGGCATCGACATTGAGCCTGCTCCTGCTCCCCTACCACCTCACCGCCCAAAATCAGCTCGATGGCATCGCTTTATTCCACGCCTTCCACACCGATCCGCTCGAGCTCATTTTGATGTTCGGCTACTTCATCCCCGGATGTCTCTTGCTCCTTTTTCTGACGCTCCGCAAAACCAAAGCGTCCGGCTCGCTGAATATTCCAACTAAATTCGGACTGATCTGCCTCGCAGCGGGATTGACCGCCATCCTGATCCCGGAGATTCTCTACTTCAGAGATGTTTTCAACAACCGAATGAACACGGTCTTTAAATTCTATTATCAGGGGTGGTTTTTTCTGGCGTTGGCCTCCGCCTGCGGGTTGAGCGAAACATTGCCTATCCGGCGCCTTCGGTTCCTTCTCATTCCCATTCTGCTCTTCCTATCCACGGGGTTGGTTTATCCGGGCAAAGCACTTCGCGACATCACCAACGCCCTGACGCCGTCACCACTCGGCATTCATGCGTTGGGCTGGTTTGAAAAGGACGCCCCGGATAAAGCAGCCGCCCTTCGATGGCTGAAAGAAAACACGCACTCCGGAGAACGGATCCTCGTTCCTGAAGGGATCAGTTACGAGCCGCGAAGCGTTATGTGCAGCCTGTATGCCGAACGACCCATGCTCCTCGGCTGGAGCGGCCATGAACGCCAGTGGCGGGGGGCTGCATTTTCGGAAATGGCCGGCACGCGCGTCCGCTTTCTTGAAAGTCTTTTCGCACGGGATACTGACACCCCGCTTCCCTGCGGCGCTCCGGAATGGGACGCCATCCGTTTCATGCTGATCAATCGCAACGAACACGAATCGCGCATGATCGCCCTCACGCAGACATGCCCCGGCATTACACTGGTTTCCGTTTATTCGAATCAAACGATCAGAATCTATGAAAAAAAATAATCTGCTATTCTGGGCGGCCTGGGTACTCCTGGCTTCTATGGCCGTCTGTACACGCTTCCACCATCTCGGGCTTCGCGCCATGAGCCACGATGAAAGCCTGCACGCATTCTACTCCTGGCAGTACGCCGAAAACGGAGAATACCTTCACGATCCCATGATGCACGGCCCCCTGCTTTTTCACCTGAACGCTTTTGTGTACAACCTCTTTGGCTCATCCGACACGACGTCCCGCCTGGCACCCGCCCTTGCGGGAACTGCCGCACTGCTGCTTGTCGGCCTCTTCCGTCGCTTCATAGGTACGAGAACCGCCTGGCTTTGCGCGCTGCTGATGACCGTCGCCCCCGACATATATTTCTACAGCCGCTACATTCGAAATGAGGCGTTCATCATCCTGCTGTTGCTTGCCTGGCTATACGGAGTTTTCCGCTATTTGGAAAAGCCAAACGTTCGATGGCTGATGCTGATTGCCTCATCCATGTCTCTGAGCTTTGCCTGTAAAGAAGTGACCTTCATCCATGCCGCCATCATTGGATCATTTCTTCTCGCCCTGGCCATCCATTCTGCCTTCCACAGGCGCCGGGAGCCATTGTTCGCAGCTTTGGATCTATGTGTATTAACGGCGGCTCTCCCCCTCCCCTTCGCCACGCCATTACTGCATTCGCTGCTGGGCCTGGACCCACTGGCCTGCATCACACCATCCGACGTACAGCTCACCTTTATGCTGGCCCTGTCCGTTTTCACGCTCGCCGTGATCCTGATAGCCGTCTGGCTCATTATCCGCCGACGCGTAATCGCCGTGCAAAATCCCGGCCCCTCTGCATTCTGGCTCTGCCTGATTCTGTTCTGGTTCATTGCCCTTTCTCTTTTCACGTCCCTGTTTAATAATCCTCTCCGCGGATTCTGTTCCGGGATATCCGGAAGTCTCGGCTACTGGCTGGCTCAACACGGCGTTCAACGCGGAAGCCAACCCCTCTACTACTACGTCATGCTGCTTTTTTTGTACAATCCCCTGCTGCCTGTTTGCGCCATTCCATACGCCATATTCCTTTGCCGCCGTCTTTGGAAACCGTCCATCTCCACGGACAAATACCCTCTCTTCGCGGCATTCTCCCTCTGGTGGTCCATCGGCTCTTTTTTGCTCTACAGCATGGCCGGCGAACGAATGCCCTGGCTGCTGGTTTACATTTCTCTTCCCCTTTCGTTCATGGCCGCTCTCGCCCTGAATCACTGGATGAATCGGGTGCGAAC
>CAZISY010000028.1:0-11764 GCA_964542025.1 uncultured Verrucomicrobiota bacterium | reverse complement strand
CGACGTATGACCTCCCCACAGAACCGCTGGTCTTTGCGCATGGAACCGACCAAATTAAACCGCTCTGCGAATTAGTCGCATCCATTCAGGCCCGTCAGTACAATCCCCGTGCAACGGTCGTCGCGTATGATCAGGAAAGCGCCTGGCCGTTGACCTGGTACTTTCGGGAAACCCCGCATACGTTCTTCCTTCGCCCTGACACAAACCTGCTGTCCTGCCCCGTCATCCTTTGCGGCGCCGAAAATCGAGCAGCCGTGAATAACATGACCGCAGGAACGTACAGGGAATTCGTCATCCCGGTGATCTGGTGGCCGCTGCAGGGCTACATGCACCAAACCCCGCAGTCCATTTGGCGTCTCGTTCAGTCTCCAGACCACCTCCGCCTCGTCTGGGCAGTCATCGATCGCCGCGATTACGGGGAATCCCTATCGGCCTGGCCGTTGCGGCACGACCTTTTTGTTTTTCTGCGCAATGACGTTGCCGCTCCGCAATGGACCCGCTCCATCCAACGCACAGAGCCCGAGTCAACGCCGCCGGAAAACCTCTATGGTCCCTTTCATCAGCGTACACCGGAAGTCATCCTGCAGGGTCCTTACGGAGGACTTCCACTGTCAGAACCACGCGCCGCATTGTTCCTGCGAAATGGAGGATTCGCCATCGCGGATACCGGGAATAACCGCATCGTTCTTCTAAATTCGGATGCCTCCCTGCGCAGCATCCTAGCCCCCCAGCCTTCCCTTAACGCGCCCTGGGGTCTGGCCGAGGATGATGCCGGCCGCCTGTTCGTTTCCGACACCTGGAACGGTCAAATCCGGGTTTTCTCCAGCCACGGCGTCGAACAAAAACGATGGGGGGCCTTTGCCTCCTGCCCCGCCATCGGAACCCACCCCGAATCGCTTTACGGACCCCGCGGGCTGGCCTGGAGCGCTGCAAAAAAGCAACTGGCTATCGCTGATACGGGAAACAAACGGATTTTAATTTATAATCAAGCCGACCAATTTTTGTGCGCGTATGGCCCATTCAACGAACCGGTTAATTCGGCGTACTCCACCGATGGACGCCTTTTGGCCTTGGCCGATGTGTGGAACCGGAGGATTGTACTCATCAACACACAAACAACGGGAAGCCGTTCCATTCCGGCTCTCTTTTGGAATTATCGCACGACTCCTCACAAACCGTATGTGGCCATTGATCCGCAAGGCAACATCTATGCAACCATTCCCGACCGATGCTGTGTAATCAAGCTGGATCCACAGGGGAACCCCCTGGAACATTTCGGGCGGCCGGGATCCGAACCACACCACTTGCAAGAGCCAACGGGGATTTTTATCGACGCGAGTACGCATCGGTTGCTCGTATGCGACTCCGGAAATAATCGTGTACTCGTTTACGCGATTTCCGACTATTGAATCTTTGAAAAGCCCATTTTTGACCGCTATTTTTCATTAGCGTTATCCCTGAAATCCGTTATATTCGCGCCTTTCTGAAACAACGTGCTTAACTGCGACTACGACTATGAATAATCACGAGAATGAAAACACTCCCGCCCGCGATGACCTGTTTGCCTCGCAGGCCCCCAAGAACCTACCCGCCGTCGCCGACGCACCGCATCCCGACAAGCCGGTCTTCACCCCTGATCACATTATGCAGGTCGATGGCCCCTTCAAACGCCTGATGAATGAAAACTTCCTGCAGTACGCCTCCTACGTGATTCGCGACCGGGCCATTCCCGACATTGAAGACGGATTGAAACCCGTTCAGCGACGCATTATGTTTTCGCTGCACGAAAACGATGACGGCAAATTCATCAAGGTGGCCAACATCGTCGGGTACTGTATGCAGTTTCATCCGCACGGAGACGCCTCCATCGGTGATGCCCTCGTCAACCTGGCCAATAAGCGTTACCTCATCGAAGGCCAGGGCAACTTCGGTAATATTCTGACCGGTGACCCAGCCGCCGCCTCGCGCTATATTGAATGCCGTCTGACTGAACTCGCGCGCCATGAACTTTTCAATGATGAGCTGACGGAATTTATACCTTCCTACGACGGCCGAAAAAAAGAACCGGTCACGCTACCCTCCAAACTGCCGCTGCTGCTCATGCTCGGTGCCGAAGGAATTGCCGTCGGCCTGTCCACCAGAATCCTACCCCATAATTTTCCGGAGCTGCTGGAAGCCCAGGTGGCCATTCTGCAAAAGAAAAAGTTCTCCATTCTGCCTGATTTTCAACAGGGCGGAATCATGGACACCTCCGAATATGATGACGGCAACGGAAAAGTGAAAGTCCGTGCAGTCATCGAAACCCGGGATGAAACCACGCTCATCATCCGGGAAGTCCCCTTCGGCGCCACCACCGAATCGCTCATCTCTTCCATCGAAGATGCCGCGCGTAAAAAGAAAATTAAAATCCGCTCCATCAATGACTACACGGCGGAAAACATTGAAATCGAAATCAAGCTCACCCAGGACGCCGATCTCAAGCAATCCATTCAGGCGCTGTTTGCCTTCACTCAGTGCGAAATGTCCATCAACAGTCATGTCGTCCTGATTCGCGATAATCGCCCGGTGGAAATGACCGTCAGCGATATCCTGAAATATGCCACCGCTCGCCTGGTCGACATCCTTAAGCAGGAACTGCTCCTGGAAAAGAAGCGCCTGCTCGATGAGTTGCACCGCAAAACCCTTGTACAGATTTTTGTGGAAAACCGAATTTATAAACAAATCGAGGAATGCAAAACCTACGAACTGGTTCAGCAGGCCGTCCTGACCGGCGTCAACAGGCACCGCGAGATGCTGCGCCGTGATGTCACCATGCAGGACGTGGAAATGCTGCTGGAAGTGAAAATTAAGCGCATCTCCCTGTTTGATATAAATAAGAACCGGCAGGAAACGGAAAAAATTCTCTCCGATCTGGATAAAGTGGAAAAGAACCTCGGAGCACTGGTTCCCTATGCCATACGGTATTTAAAGAGCCTGCACAAACAGTATGCCGCCGAATATCCCCGCCTGACACGTTTGGATACCTTTGCGGAAATCGAAGTCAAAAAACTGACTGAAAAACAACTGACCATCCGACTCGACCGAGAAAAAGGGTATATCGGATATGCGATCGAAGGGGATGAGCTCTACACCTGCTCATCCTACGACCGAATCGTTATTGTCTGGGGCGACGGACGCTATAAGGTCACTGCCCCTCCCGAAAAACTGTTCGTGGATGAAAACGTGATTTACTCTTCTCCGTTTGACCGTGATCGCACGATGCTGGCCGTCTTTGTGGACGACATTATTACCTACATGAAACGCTTCACCCTCGGGGGGGTAATCATGAATCGGGACTACTCCTTCCTGCCCGACCGCGCCAAATTGCTCTATTTCACGGACTCCGATCCCAAGGAACTTTATGTTAAGTATGAAAAAGAAAAGCGCCAACGCATCAGCCAGCAAGTGTTTCACCCGGACCGAATCGGCGTGAAGAGTGTGAAAACAAAAGGGCTGCAGATGACCGTCAAAACCATCAAAACCATCTCGGACAAAAAGCCCCGCAACTGGGATGAAGAAGCGGATACCCCCAGGGGCGCTGTCATGGATTTTTTATAATCCACTCCGTTTTTTGTCTAAAACACAGCTCTCGGCTCTGAACCGCGCCAATATCACGAAGGATTCAGCAGGATGTTATTTTACACGAGTGAGGCCGGCTGATAACATCCCCGTGTTGCGTCAGTTTAATTACACGTCGGAGGTTTTGCATGAATACCAGCCAGCGCATCGCTCAAATTTTTCCTGGTCCTGACGAAATCCCAAGCGCCTTTCAAATAGCTCCTGTTCATCAAACAACCTGCCTGATTGATGGCGTACTGCGAACATGGGACGGCCCGTTCGGCGAAGTGTTCTCCCCGATCTGCCGCATTGAACGTAATACCCCCGTTCCCATAAAACTCGGGGAACACCCACGCATGTCGCCGGAATGGTGCCGCGATGCCCTTGATGCCGCAGTCAACGCCTATGACAATGGACGCGGAACGTGGCCGACGCTCCCCGTCGCCGAACGAATCCGCCATGTGGAAGAATTTACCTGGCGAATGAAGGAAAAACGGGCCGAAGTCGTCAATCTGCTCATGTGGGAAATCGGAAAATCGCTAGCCGATTCGGAAAAGGAATTTGATCGAACCGTACAATATATCGCAGATACGATTGATGCGCTCAAAGACATGGATCGTGTCGCCTCCCGGTTCACAATCCAGGATGGCATTATCGGCCAAATCCGCCGTGCCCCGCTGGGGGTAGTCCTTTGCATGGGGCCTTATAACTACCCGCTGAATGAAACATTCACCACGCTCATTCCAGCGCTGATTATGGGGAATACGGTCGTTTTTAAACCGGCCAAACTCGGCATCCTGCTCTGGAGCCCTCTCCTGGAAGCATTTCAAAAGGCATTCCCGCCCGGCGTGGTAAACACGATTTATGGGGAAGGACGCACCGTCGTCGGACCTCTCATGGCCGATGGCCGAATCTCCTGCCTGGCCTTCATTGGATCCAGCAAAGTCGCGGACACGTTGAAACATCAACACCCAAATCCGCACCGCTTGCGCTGCGTACTTGGATTGGATGCAAAAAACGCCGCGATTATCCTGCCGGACGCTGATATTGATGCCGCCGTCTCTGAATCTGTACTGGGGGCGCTTTCCTTCAATGGCCAACGCTGCACGGCCCTGAAACTGCTTTTCGTTCACACCTCTATCGCGAAGGTTTTTTTACAAAAGCTGATCGACGCCGTGAACAAACTACCGTTTGGAATGCCCTGGGAAAACGGCGTGAAAATAACACCTTTGCCTCTGCGCGACAAACCACAACAAATCGCCGCATGGCTGGAGGATGCCCGTCGAAACGGCGCCTCTGTGCTTAATGAGGCTGGCGGGGAACACTTCGGAACCTACTGCCATCCTGCCGTGGTCTATCCGGTCACGCCTGAGATGCAACTCTATACGGTGGAACAGTTCGGGCCCGTTATTCCAGTCATCCCATTCACCGATCTTTCCGAACCGATTCACTATGTGGTGAACTCCAATTACGGACAGCAGGTCAGCATCTTCGGAAAAGAACCGGATCAAATGGCGCGTCTCATTGATCCGCTGGTCAACCAGGTTTGCCGAGTAAATATCAACAGCCAATGCCAACGCGGCCCCGATTCATTTCCCTTCACGGGCCGAAAGGATTCTGCGGAAGGGACACTCTCCGTATCAGACGCTTTGCGCGTCTTTTCCATTCGCACCCTCGTGGCCGCAAAAAACACTCCGGATAATCGCGAACTGCTAACCGGCATCCTGCGTAATCGGAAAAGCAGTTTCCTGAATACAGATTTCATCTTTTAGAACTGCCCACAAAGCGCATTGACACTCAGGAGCAATCACCCCCCGCGAATCACGACCTGCTCCACAAACGGCGCAACAGCATGTTGTATGTCCTGCAACACTTCCGGACGCGTGCGGGGTTGCGACCGAAAAACCTTACCCGGCAAAGTATCGGCCGGAATAAAGGGCTGAATAATATACCGCTTCGCTCCTTTAACCAGACGGGCAATGCCATCCACTTGCTCGCTGTTATGAAATGACTCAATAATGGTGGTCCGAAATTCATAGTCTTTGGCCATCTGCATAATCAGCATCACGGAACGCCGAATCCCGGATATGTCAGAATAGCCGGTAAGTACCGGATACCCGGAAGGCCCCGCCTTTATATCCATAGCCACATAATCAACAAGCGGCAGGCACCGTTCCAATACATCCGGCATCGACCCATTGGTGTCCAGTTTGACAGAAAAACCATTGCTCCTGAAAAATTGAAGTAACTCCGGCAAGTCCTCACACAACGTGGGCTCCCCCCCTGTAACAACCGCTCCAGTAACCCATGACTCCCTAAACTGTCCGCAAACGCCGGACAAGGCCTCCAGCGTCATCCCCTCTCTTGGGCGCCCCATCAACGATGCGTTGTGACAGAACCCACAGGTAAAATTACATCCCGAGGTGAAAAAGACTGCCGACAGATGAGCCGGGAAATCAACCATGGATGGATTCTTTAAGTAGCCGTATATGGATGTTTTTTGGACGAGTGTTTCCTGCATGATCACATATCCCAAAAAGAACAACGCCTCCGCCATAAAAGGCGGAGGCGTTACTGTGCTGCACGGCATTAACGAGCTACTGCTTCTTCCAGAATTGTAGTGATCATTTTCGGGCTGATCACCCCTTTTCCCTCTTCCGTGTAATCCGTCTGCAACCCGACATACTGATAGAGTCGTGATTTTCCGCACACCTCGTCTTCGCGGCCCGGCATCAGGTTGATCACCGGAATATACTCCCCGGTCGCTTCATCCCGTTTTTTCAGCATGATAGCCGGGATCCTCTGCGGATTCACACACTCCGCCTCGCAAAAGGTGATGATCCCCTCTTCCGTTTCGACGTCATAATATTTCTTTTCAACGTCTTTCCACTCGTCTTTCTCCAGCAGTTTGTCCAACCGCTGACCGAGCACCTTGCATTTGGCGCATCCGGTCTTTCCAAAAAGATCAATACGATATTTTGATGACATGCCTGCTCTCCTTAGCTTTTCAAACTCTGTTCAGTTGCTGGGGTTTCCACTGTAACAATAAATCCCGGACTTTGTCCGCCGCTGTCCGCTGTGACTACGGAATACCGCCCGTTATGTCTCGCCATCAGCTCGCCGTAACGCTTGGATTTGTTCCAGTTTTGAATTTTGCTGAAATACCCCACCACACGGGTCTCGCCCACCACATCCGTCGAACCGCAGGAAGGACAGGTCTCCACCAATCCATTGGTAATCTTGTTGCAATGGTTGCAGTAAGAGAACTCCGGCGAAATCGTCACCTGGGCCGACTGCGTTCGGAAAAACACATCCTTCATGACCTGCGCAATCACCTCTGAAGCCGGACGCTCCTCGCCCACAAAAGCATGAGTTATCGCCCCGGATTCAATCATGCTGTGATATTTGGCCTGCTCACGGATGCGTTCCACCAACGATACCGGAGCATCTGCCGATAGATGTATTGAGTTGGTATAATAAGCCACATCCTCATCGGCTCCCTTCACGGTGTTTTTTGCCTCTTCCCGGAAATAAATCAGATCCGTCTTGGCAAGGCGCCGCGCCGCGCTTTCTGCAGGGGATTCCTCCAGGGTGAATTTCAAATTGTATTTCTTGGCCAGTTTTTTGATTTTCAAATACATGTGCGCCACAACTTTTAATCCCAGCTTGGCGGCATCTCCGCTCTCATGCAGCTCCTGCCCTATCAGGAAATTCACGGCATCATTTACGCCGATTAAGCCAATAATGTAGGTGCAGGCATCCAGATTAACATATGGCTTACCATCACAGGACTCACGCCCGATCTGCCACAAGGGCCGGCCCGGGCCGCTCATCATATCCGCAATCACATTCTTCTTTTGAAGATGCGCCTGAACAGCCAGTTCCATGGTCTTGTCCAATTCCTCGTAGAAGTTCTTGTATATGTCCTCGCTGCCTCTTCGCGAAGCCCGATACGCTGCTTGCGGAATGTTAATGGTGACATTCTGGAATCCGCAGAAGCGCATGGATTCCGGATGTCTCAGCATGCGGTCATCGGTGATCGTTGTTCTCAGGCGACAGCATGCAGAAAGAGTCACTTCGTCACGGTCAAAAATGAAATACGTTGAACCGTTCTTGCTGGCCAGTTCACAGGCTTCCATATAGATGGAGTACTGCTCCGGGTCCTTGAACGTTTCGTCGCTGACATGAAAATCACACTTCGGAAATTCAAATACGCGCCCGTTGCGATCCCCTTCTCCCCATACCGTCAGCAAGGCCCTGCAAAATTCCCGAGCCTCTTTCTGATAGTCACCATAGGTCATGATCGACTCACCGTTTGCAGCGAGCCGGCTCTGCACTTCAGAATTAAAAACAACGGTGCCCTTCTCGTCCAGCTCTTCGCGCAATACCAGCCGGCGTTCCCCGTTCTCTTCTACAAACAGATCCATCATTCTGTAGCCGCTCGGATCCCGCTGATCGCGCAGGGCTTCTACCAGCGAAACTTTTACACCATCCCGGCGGCGAAGCATGTATTTGCCTCCCGGGCCGATGGCCGGAACCCGTTTCATATAGTTCGGGACCCCGGTATGAATATTGAAATCCAGGAAAAGCGTCTGTCCACCGCGCGAAAACGCATTCTGTGATCCGTTGAATATCAACTCTTGTGCCACCTGCTTCAGACTGCTGAAATCCATACCCTCCAAATACGGCGCGTACAGGATATTGATATAGGCAATGCCCAATGCCCCCGCATAGTTCGCCTGCATTGAGGCCAGGAACGTATTAAGATGTCCGGTCAGTACAGAAGCCGACCGGGCCGGATGAGATTCCGTATTCAAATTGGCAAGACCGCGAAGTCCAAATTTCTTCACATACTCTATCGAGTGCGACGAGCAGTACACGCGGTGCGGATACCCCAGGTCATGCAGGTGTATGGCCCCGGTATCATGCGCCCGCTTTACTTCCCGACTGAATATCGTATCCAGCGCCCACTGCTTGAGCACCAATTCCGCAATGCCCAGATTCACCGCCTCGGGATTGTTGTTTACGATGTTACTGTTCTCCGTCGATTTGGAAAACATCAGCGTTTCCACATATTCACGGGAAACACGATAAAGTGAAAGATCTCTGAGTTGCGCATTGAACCCGCGCTCCGTAATTTCGTTATTCACCAATTCGCGGATCAGCGTACTGTTAACACATGCAATCTCACCGCCTATAATTCTGTTCTCCACCGACTTGGCAATGTTGATCGCCTCCTCCACCGAAAGCGACGTCTTGTCAATGATCTGCTTGACGATCCGCTGCCGATCCCACGGCAGTGTCACATTTTGGGTGGTGGATTCTACCAGCAGCAGGCTGGCGTCCGTCACATCGATGCGCGCATTCTGATTGCCACCACGCACGCGGATCCGGCCTCGCGCCATCTCCCGGGCTTTCCGATACCGTTTATAGGAAGCGACCACTAGGGCCTCACCGCTTTCCGCCATCACAATCTCCACCAAATCCTGTACATCTTCAATGTTCGGAATCCGTTTCCCCTGATCATCGGGATAGACGTAGTATTCGCTGGAAGGATTCGTTAACTGCGCCACCACCTGTTCCGCTATTTTGGAGGCCACTTGCTCGCGGCGCGGTAATTGCTGTTCCCGATTTACTTCATCAAACGCTCGCTGTATGGCATTCTCGATCTTCTCTTTCCTAAAGGGAACAACCAGCCCGGACCGTTTTCGGAAACCATCAAACCCTTCTGTCTGCACTTTTTCGTTACTCATACTGTCTTCCTCTTTTCACCTGGTTTGTTTTTATAAAGCAAAGCTAAAAAATTACTAACAAGCCTGTTAGTAACGGGGTAAATCTGTGGGGGGTAGCAGGCTGGATCTTGAACCGTATTGTTTATTTTCCATGTTCTGCCTAGTCCTTTTCCGGTGCCCATGAAACGCACAATCACTGGCCACTGTGAAAACACCAAACATAGTGCCAGTACCCACAAAAGGTGTCAATGGCTTTTGAATACATTTTGTTGTGTTTCCAAAAATACAGCAATAACAACCACAATATATAGTATTGACGCCTATTTTTACCTCTTTCTTTTTTTGCCGCTTTTTCCCTTGCAAAAACAGCACGGAAACGTCTCCCCGCATCGCTCTGGAAATCAGTAAGTTAGTCGTTATCGCTTTATTTGCGCTCCCGTCCTGAAAAATGTCTCTCCCAATAGCACCTTTGATTCTCGACAAGCCGCAACTCTTTCTGTCAGCATTTCAACCCAAATGCTGGAAAGGAACGGGGTTTTTATATGAATGCAAATAACGACTGGATTGCACCATCCATTCTTTCGGCCGATTTTTCCAGGCTTGGAGACGAAGTTCAACAGGTAGCCGACGCCGGAGCCAATCTCATTCACGTTGACGTCATGGATAACCATTATGTGCCAAACCTTACTATCGGTCCGCTTGTTTGCGAATCATTGGCTAAACGGAAATACGGCATTCCGCTGGACGTGCATTTAATGGTCAAACCCGTCGACGCACTGGTTCCCCTGTTTGCCAAAGCCGGTGCCAATTATATCTCATTTCACCCCGAGGCCACAGATCATATTGATCGAACCATCGACTTGATTCGTCAGTGCGGGGCAAAACCCGGACTCGCTTTTAATCCATCGTCTTCACTTTCCTTTCTTGAGTATACATTGCACAAACTGGATCTGGTCCTCATCATGTCGGTAAACCCCGGATTCGGAGGCCAATCCTTCATCCCCGAAATGCTTCCTAAAATCCGGGCCGTGCGCACAATGCTTGCAGAACACAAATCGGCTGCGAGGCTGGAAGTAGACGGCGGAATAAATAGAGAAAACATAGGCATAATCAAGGAAGCAGGGGCTGACACGTTTGTAGCCGGATCAGCTGTTTTTCACAGCCGGGATTACAGGGCAACAATCATCAGCATGCGTGAATCCCTGAAGCAGGCCGCGGCCAACTAACACGACAACTCCTGCTCACAAACAAAACTATTTCCGAACCGACTCCGCATCTTTTAATAGCTGATCGACTTTTTCTCCAAATGACTTCATTTCCTGATGAAGCTTTTCAGACGCCTTCTTGTCGTATCCCGTCCGCTGAACATCCAATCGGTGCAACCGCTGAGCCATTTCTTCATTTTCGTTTTTCAATGTCTTCAGGCTGCTTTCGATTCCTGCATAAGCACTCAACATGTGACTCAGCTCTGATTTTTGTCCCAGCAATTTTTTCCGTTCGTCTTTTAGCTGTTCCAGCTCGCCGCCTAATGTTTGCAGTTTTTGATCCAGCTCAACACGGGATTCCTGCATTTGCGCCACAAGACTCTGCATCTCTTTCTGCTGATGCTCCTGCTCTAGCACCTGTTTGCCAAGCTCTTCTATTCGTTGATCTCGCTCGCCAATCTTCACTTCATCATCGGCAAGCTCTATCGAAATATTTTTTAGCCGTTCCTGAAGTATCATCAAATCACTGTCTTTCTTTCTAATGCCGTCCTGAGCGAGAGACACAGCGCTGACAAGCTCATCAACTTTTTTCGTTAATTCCACAAACTTGGACGTTAATCCATCCCGATCAGCGTTAAGCTGTTTATTCTGTTTCAGCGACTGCTCCAACTCTTGCTGAAGGCGTAGCGATTCAGCTGACGACGTTTTTATGGCCGCCTCGGCCATGTTTAATTTCTCTTCTATTAACTTGGTTTTGTAGGCGCGCTCTTTGAGTTGCTGTTCAAGTTCTTTTCGCTCCGACTGAAACACAGCCAACTGCCGCTGCAATGATTCTTTTTCATTCTGAACATTTACCCGCAAATCCTCATCGTTCTTCAGTTCCATTCGCAAAGAAGCTGTTTGGTTTGCCATTTCAAGCAAAGCACTCTCCAGCTCCTCGCGTCCCTTTACACTCTGCGACAACTGATTCTGCGACATGAACAAGGAATTTGTCAGCGAATCGATTTCCTTCTGTGACGATTCATGCTGTAATTTCAACCGATTCTCAGTCTCGTATCTTTTCTCCAGCTCCGATTCCAGCGCCTTCTTCGATTCGTCGGCCGCTGTCAGCTGCTGCTGCAATGTATCCAAAGTCTTCTGCGTGCTCTGCTGCTTCGCTTCAAGGGCCTCACGCTCCGCATCTCCCTTGGCCAACTCGCCCTTCATCGCCTCCAGCGATTTCGCGTCCGA
>CAZISY010000027.1:38832-43679 GCA_964542025.1 uncultured Verrucomicrobiota bacterium | reverse complement strand
TCGTTGGCGATGTTGGCGGAGAATTTATTCTGCCAGAAGGCGACATTGGTGGAAGGCGTGGTGGCGTGTTTGCAGCCTTTATGCCGGTGCCAGAAGCAGCCGTGAACAAAGATGACCGTTCGGTATTTCGGAAGAACAATGTCCGGTTTGCCGGGGAGCGTTTTGACGTTTTTCCGGAAGCGGTATCCCGCGCGGTGCAGCATGGAGCGGAGAATGACTTCCGGCCTGGTGTCCCGGTCACGGATTCTCGACATGTTCCAGCTTCGCTGTTCTTTGGTGAGATGATCCATGTCTGTTTTTAGCTCATTCTTCTTCCGGTGACAATGCCGGGCGTTTCGTCCGCGCCCTGGGGGCGGGGAATATTTTTTCGCATGGGCGAAAAAATCAATACGCATTTTCGCGGGTGAAGAAGGTGCGCAGGAGGATTTTGAAGTCGAGGGAGAAGGACCAGTTTTCGAGGTAGTAGAGGTCGTACTTGATGCGGTCTTTGAGACTGGTTTGGCCGCGGAGTCCGTTGACCTGGGCCCAGCCGGTCATACCGGGTTTGGAGCGGTGGCGCCACATGTAGCGGCTGATGTCTTCTTTGAATTGTTCGACAAAAACGGGGCGTTCTGGGCGGGGGCCGACCAGGCTCATATCGCCGGTGAGTACGTTCCAAAATTGGGGCAGCTCGTCGAGGTTGTAACGGCGGAGGAAGGAGCCGATGCGGGTGCGGCGGGCATCGTCGGGTGCGGTCCAGACGGGGCCGGTTTCTTTTTCGGCATCGACGCTCATGGTGCGCAGTTTGTAGAGGGTGAAGGGCGTTCCGCGTTCGCCGCAGCGGGTTTGGCGGTAGAATACGGGACCGGGCGATTCTCGGCGGATGAGCAGGCCCGCGATCAGGAGGATGGGAGCGGAAAGGAGAAGGCCGATGACGGCGCCGACAATATCCTCGGCGCGTTTGCGCAGGCGATTCCAGAAGAAGTCCAGGGGCCACTTGCTGGCGCCGATCAGGGGAATGCCGTCGATGGTTTGAACGAGTACGCCGCTGGTCATGACGCGGAAGATATCGGGGACGAGGTAGAAGCCGATGAGTCGGCGTTCGCATTCGAGCATGATTTGTACGAGCTGGTCGCGGTGGATGGAGGAGTCGGCCAGGAGTACCATGTCGATGTTTTCGCGGTCGATGAGGGCGGTAAGGTCGTCGAGATGGCCAATGATTTGTTCCGGGGGCACTTCGATGGTTTCGCCGGTGTCGCCCATTTTCAGAAAGCCGAGGATGCGCGTACGAAGGCGGGTTTCGCTTTCGAGTCCCTGTTTGAGGCGCAGCGCCATGGAGTCGACGCCGATGACAACGGCGTGGGCGATGGGTTTGAAGCGGGGGATGAGGCGCTGTTCGATGCGGAAGAAAATGAAGCGTTCGATCAGGAGAAGGCCCAGTACGGTGACGAAGGAAATGGCGACGGTGATACGGGAGAAGGGCGGATCGGTGCGTATGATGAAGGCGAGGGCGACGGAAAGGAAAATGCTCCAGGCGGTGGCGCGTACGAGGCGCGGGATTTTATCGAAATAAGTGCCCATCTGCGGACGCTTGTAGAGGTCCATATTGCGGAAGATAAAGAGGAAGAGCAGGGTGGCGACGCCGGCGCCGTACATGTAGAGGGCAGGCGGCGGGAAGGTGGTGTGACGCATGGGGATCCAGCCGGAGAGGAAGCGGATCCAGGTGGCAAGAGCGAATCCGGCATAGATGGCACAGGCATCGCCGAGCATGGCGAGCAGGCTGGTCAGAGCGTCAAAGGTATCGCGTGTCCGCATGGTTTAGTCTTTCCCGCATCGGGTCTTTTCAATGGCCCGCGTAACAGCTTGTATATAAGCGACAGGCGTGTAATATTGCGAGGATTTTTGTTGAGGTGCGTTTTTAGCCCGCATAAACTGCGTTCCCGAAACGGAGGCTATGCGGTGGTTTTGCGGCGGGAGCTGCGGGCGTTGAGAAACAATCCGTTTAAAAGGTGGAAATAATGAATGTTCGGAAAATGGCCTGGTGGTGTTCGATTCTGGTGTTCGCGGCGGGTGCGGTGTTTGCCCGCACGGAGCCTGCAACAGTCACGATGCTGGTGGTTCCGGCGCATTACTCGGTGGTGCAGGTGGCGATGGATGTGCTTCAGCAGTATCCGACGATTCTGGTGAGTTATCAGGCGGGTTCGTCGGATGATGACCCGGTGCTGTATGCCTGGAACGGGCGCGAGTGGCTGTATGTTTCATGCGATGACTATTTGGCGGGCCGTTTTTTCCGGTATGCGCCGCAGCGCGTGGTGCTGGTGGGTGGCGAGTCGGAAATTCCCGCGCTGCTGGCCGATGGCCCGGCCTGGACGCCACTGGTGATCAAGGTGCCCACGCTGAAAACGCCGGAGCTGATCAATGCGCTGGGGCGCGTGTATGACTTCAGTGCGTATTCCTGGAAATGGTTTGCGCGCCGCTACAATCTGGATTTGGTGGATGTGAACGAGCCGGTGCGCTCGAAGAGCTGGTATGACGGAACCTTTGTGGAAAGGCAGATGCCGGATGGCACGATTCAGAAGGTATATGTGCCGCCGGAGGGGGCTGCAGCCGAAGAGGACGCCACGATTTTGAAAGTGGAGCAGAAAAAGGTGCCGGAAATTGCGTTGAAGGCGGAGCCGCCCGTTACGGAAACCATTATGTCGGATGTGAAGGAAATCGAGCCCGGCGTATATCAGGCCACAGATATGACGTCGGAGGAAATTACCTCGCAGGGGCCGGCGGGAGAACAAATCACCGTGGATGAGACGCAGGTGGAGCGCAAGACCTTCCGCATTACGCCCCAGGCGGACGCGCCGCCCGTTTCGGTCGAGGAAAAATCTGTATTTTTTGAGTATTCCGAGGATGACCTGAAAAACATGGAGCAGATCAAGTAATATGAAAAAGCAACAGGCTTTTGCGTGGATGGCGATTCTGGCGGCGGGGGTTTCGATGCTGCTGAGCGGCTGCGTTTCCGAGCCGGTGAACCGGGCGGCGGAAGGTTCCACCACGCTGATGGTTTCACGCAGCGGGGATGAGGCGGTGCTGCAATGGAAGTCGCATCCGGACTATTTATATACGGTGGTCTATGCACCGAGCCTGAAGTCAAAAACCGTCTGGCAGCCGCTTCCGCAGGCCACCCGGGTGCGCGGGACAGGTGAAACGCTTTCGGTGACGGACCGCATGGCGGAAGGGCAATCGCGCTATTACCGCCTTAACATCGAATCAACGCCGTAGTCGCCGTCATCCGCCTGAGCGCCTACAGGGAATCACCGATTTATGATCAGCCTGCTGCGAATTAAAAATCTGGCTTTGGCGGACAACACCGCCGTTGAGCTGGGGCCGGGCCTGAACGTCATTACCGGAGAAACAGGCGCGGGCAAATCCATGCTGATCGGTGCGCTGAGCCTGCTTTTGGGTAACCGGGCTGATAAAGGTATGATCCGTACCGGCGAAGAGGCCTGCGGGGCGGAGGCGGTCTTTACCCTGAAAGATACGGACGCGCTGAACGCGGAACTGGTGGAATGCGGGGTGGAACCCTGCGAAGGCGGCGAACTGATTTTACGGCGCGTGGTCCGCGCGGAAGGAGCCGGACAGCACTGGGTGAACGGCTCGCCGGTTACCCTTCAGGTGCTGAAGCGCATTGGCGACTTGCTGGTGGATATTCACGGGCCGCACGATCATCAGTCGCTGCTGATCCCGGAATCTCAACTCGACATTCTGGACTCCTACGGCCACCTGTGGAAGGAGCGCGGGGCGTATGAATCCCTGTTTGATCGGTTGCGCGCCGTGGAGCGAAAACTGGATGAACTCAATGGCGATGAAAAAGAACTCGCCGAGCAGATGGATTCGCTGAGCTACCGGGTGAAAGAAATTGGAGATGCCGAGTTGCGCGAAGATGAGGAAGACGCCTTGCAGCAGGAACACATTTTGCTGGGTAATGCAGAGCAAATTCAGGAACTGGGCGGGGATGTGACCGGGCGCCTCATCGAACAGGATCCCTCTGCTTTTGATCTGCTGACCTCGGCCCGGCAGTCGCTGGGGCATTTGGAGTCCCTGACGCCCGATGGCAAAAACTGGCTGGCCGAACTCGACGCCATTATTCGACAGACCCAGGCGCTGAGCCTGGACATGAATCGCGTCCTTTCCGGCATTGAGCACAACCCGGAGCGTTTGGCCTGGCTGGATGAACGCCTGACCCTCTACCAGCGGCTCAAACGAAAGTATGGACCAACCGTGGCGGAGGTGCTTGAGACGCTCCGTACCGCCCGCGAGCGACTGGAACGGCTGGAATCCCGCGGAGAGCAAACCGCCCAACTTGAAAAAGAACAGAAGGAAATTTTGTCGCTCCTTCATGCCTCTGCCGAGGCGCTGACCAAGAGCCGCAAATCAGCCGCCCAAAAAATGAGCAAGACCATTGAAAAGGAATTGCAGGCGCTGGGGTTGAAGCACGGGGCTTTCACGGTGGCTTTTGGCCGGGCCGATCCGCGTCCGAGCGGCATGGACCTGGTGGAATTTGAATTTGCGCCGAACGCGGGCGAGCAGAAGCAGGCGCTGCGGCTGATCGCCTCCAGTGGAGAGATGTCGCGCGTGATGCTGGCGATAAAGACGGTACTGGCGGCGCATGACCGCATTCCGGTGCTGGTGTTTGACGAGATCGACAGCAACGTCGGCGGCGAGACGGCCAAGGCCGTGGGGGCCAAACTGGCGGAAGTGGCGGCGAATCATCAGGTGCTGTGCATCACGCACTTTCCGCAGGTGGCTGTTTACGGCAGCCAACATCTGGCCGTGGAGAAAAAAGAGCGCGAAGGGCGCACCTATTCCACAGTGCG
>CAZISY010000027.1:0-38732 GCA_964542025.1 uncultured Verrucomicrobiota bacterium | reverse complement strand
GCAGATGCACCCAGAGGCGCCCGCCCGCCAAACTCCGGCGTTTTACCGCTTGCATCACAGGGAGGCATGGACTATTTTGCCCGCCGTTGCGCATTCCAGCACATGTTTGCCGGATTTATAACCAAGGAGAAAAACCATGTCAGAAATTGTTGATATTATCGCCCGTGAAATTATTGATTCCCGGGGTAATCCCACCATCGAAGTGGATGTTGAGCTGCTGTCCGGTGCGGTGGGTCGCGCGGCTGTGCCGTCCGGTGCTTCCACCGGTGAAAACGAAGCCATTGAACTGCGTGACGGCGACAAGGCCCGCTTCGGCGGAAAAGGCGTTCTCAAGGCCGTCGCAAACGTGAACGACACCATCGGCCCCAACCTGATCGGCCTGGATGCCCTGGATCAGGTCGGCATTGACAAGGCAATGATTGAACTCGACGGTACGGAAACCAAGAGCAACCTCGGCGCGAATGCCATTCTGGGTGTTTCGCTGGCTGTGGCTCGCGCGGCAGCCTCCTACCTGGGTATTCCGCTCTTCCGCTACATCGGCGGGACGAATGCCAAAATTCTGCCGGTTCCGATGATGAACATCATCAACGGCGGTTCGCATTCCGATGCCCCGATTGCCTTCCAGGAATTTATGATTCGTCCGGTCGGTGCGCCCTCCTTTGCGGAAGGGATTCGCATGGGTGCGGAAGTGTTTCATTCGCTGAAAAAAGTGATTCATGATCGCGGTTTGAGCACGGCGGTAGGTGATGAAGGCGGGTTTGCGCCGGCGTTCAAAGGCACCGAAGACGCCCTCGACAGCATCATCAAGGCCATTGAAAAGGCCGGGTACAAGCCGGGCAAAGACGTGATGATCGGCCTGGATTGCGCGTCCTCCGAATTTTATGTGGATGGCAAATACAACTATGCCAAGTTCGAAGGGAAAGACGGCGCGGTGCGTACCTCCGCCGAGCAGGCCGAATTTCTGGCTTCGCTGATTGCCAAGTATCCGATTGACTCCATTGAAGACGGCTGCGATCAGAACGATTGGGAAGGCTGGAAGATGCTGACCGATCGGATCGGTGACCGCTGCCAGCTCGTAGGCGACGATCTGTTCGTCACCAACGTCAAGTTCCTGCGCAAGGGCATCGAAATGGGCGTGGCCAACTCCATTCTGATCAAGGTGAATCAGATCGGCACCCTGACCGAAACGCTGGACGCCATTGAGATGGCCAAGCGCGCCGGGTATACCGCCGTGGTCAGTCACCGCTCCGGAGAAACCGAGGACACCACGATTGCGGACATCGCCGTGGCGACCAATGCGGGACAGATCAAAACCGGCTCCATGAGCCGCACGGACCGCATCTGCAAATACAACCAGCTTCTCCGCATCGAAGAGATGCTGGGCGATGAGGCGCTGTACGGTACGGGCATCTACGGATCGCGCTGCTGATGGTCGTGTTGTGAGGATGTACAAGGGGAGGTCTGCGAAGGCCTCCCCTTTTTTGCCAGGCGCTTTGCATGAAAGCGTTGAAACTTTTCTGTGATCGCTGTATGTTGCCGATGCGTTTCCCTTTGTTGGGCGGGAGCGCGCCTGGCGTGTAAATGCAGTATGAAGTATTTAGGAACCATCTATAAAGCGGCCTGGATCACGCTGGTCATTCTTTTTTTGGTCGGCATTGCCTGTATGTTCTGGCCCCAATTTGAGGAATACCGGGAGTACAAACGGCGTGAATCGCAACTGGCCCGGGAAATCCAGCTTGAAGAGGAAATCATTAAAACCATCAAGAGCTGGCAGGAGCGGTTCCCGGACGACAAGCGGTTTGTGGAGCAGATTGCTCACGAAATGGGAATGGCAAAAACCAACGAAATAATCTTCACATTTATCGAAGAATCCACGCAGCAACCGGCCACCAACGCCGTTTTTCGCCCCTGACGGCATATCGCTCCACCCCGCCTGTTCCCCTCTGTCGGAGTTTTCCAGCACGAAAGTACAACGTTTTACCTTAACAATAGAGCGCTATACCCGTATGATTCCCGGTCAGGAAAGTATGTTTAATAACCGGGAGATAATAATGAAAAAAAACGGGCTGCTGCTGATAGCACTGTTCCTTTCCATCCTGCCGATACGTTCGGCGTGGTCATCCGATGAAGTGATTCTGCAATATTTCGGGACGCCGTGGAGCGAGATTGCCGAGCGGTTGCCTGAGTTGGCGGAGGCGGGCTATACGGCTCTCTGGTTGCCTCCGCCGTTCAAAGCCGGCTCGGGGGTGTGGTCGGTCGGGTTCGACACCTACGACCGGTTCGATCTGGGTTCAAAATCGCAAATGGGTACGATTCCCACCATGTACGGCACCGAAAACGAGTTGCGGCATCTGGTTGATCTGGCGCACCGGTTCGGGTTCCGCGTTTACTTTGACAATATCATGGCGCACAACGGCGGGCCTATGTCGGAGGGGATTCCCGGAACGCTTCAACCCAACGGCTTTGTTCCCGAGGATTTTCATCTGATCCGAACGTCGGAAACCACCTATAAGAATCCCGATTGGCCCAGCTGGAGCGACGAATGGCAAGTGCTGAACCGGAATCCTTTCGGGCAGGACATCGCCCATGAAACCCCGAACGACAGTTTTGGTTGGGCGGAAGGCGACAACCGCGACAAGTACAGCGGCGTGCGGCACGCCGGCCATCCCGAATATTATCCGGACACCGACCTGCCTCTTTCGTTCAACGGAAGCACCTACTACACCTTCGCCAACAAAGAACCCTTTTCCGACACGGGCTACACCAACGCCTCTTCCGTGTACGTCACCAATGCTCTCTGGAATGGCGTTTTTGACTGGCAGGATTTGGATGGCGACGGACAGCACGACGCCGGCGAGCCGTGCGAATCCTTTGCCGATACCGGGCTGGATCCCGACAACACCAACCGCCTGACCGCCGCGTGGGGTTACGGCGACGGCATCTACAACATGGGCAATCCGATGGCTGAAGATGTCAACGGGATGCTCTTCCGTGCGGTACGGTGGTTTGTGGATTTGTGCAAACCGGATGGATTCCGGCTGGATGCCGTCAAACATGTGCCGCCCTACTTCTTCGGCAAGATGGATGATCCCAAAGATTCCAGCAACTGGGGGTATGGCGGACAGATTCAGGATCAATTCAACATCTCACGCGGCTTCTCCGATTGGGACAACCACCGGGATACCGTGTTCAACAACGTCCAGGCCCGCGATGATGCCATGCTGTTCGGCGAACACCTCGGCGATCCGCCGTGGTCCGGTTCCTACATTCAGGCCGGTATTCGCGTGGCCAACGATGATTTTCTGAATGCCGTTAAAGGAAACATCGGAGCCAGCCTTCAGGGGATGGATAATTCATACTACGCCATCGCCTCGCCCGGGCAGTCCATGCTGTATGTGATGAGCCACGACAATAACTACCTGTTCAGCGGCGACCGCGAACAGTCGCACGCCCTGCTGCTTTCGCGCGAGGGGTTGCCGATTGTTTATACCGATGGGTACAATGAGTCCGGCGGACCGAGCTGGTTTCCCAAGCCGTCAGATGTTCCGTTCCTGGGGCAGTTCAGCAGCGCCTGGATGCCCAACCTGCTCCGCATTCGTCAGCTGTTCGGCACCGGCTATCAGTCCAGCCGATGGAGTACGTATGATTATCTTTCGTACACCCGCTACGATGAAGACGTGGGCAACAATGATCGCGGCGTGACGATGATTTTCATCCTGACCAAGAACTACACCGATTCCTGGAAACTGCCCGTCGGGGCCGCCGTCTTCCCGGAGGGCGCGCGCCTGTTTAATTACTCGGTGTACGATCCGGGCATGCAAATCCAGGTACTCAGCGGCGCGCTCTGCCACATGGACGGTACCGCCGCCTATCTGCCCCCCAACCGCTACTACGCCTTCTCCTGGCGCATTCCGGAAATGCCGCTGCTCTGGGGCGATCACCCGACCAACAGCGTACGCCCCATCATGATCCTGCAAGACGGCCTGCCGGTTGAAACCATTCCGGTCACCCGCACCGACGGACGCGACGGCGACCCTGCGTTTAATCCGTACGCGTTGCCCGATTCCGATTCCACCGATTATTCCTACAGCATCCGCCTGCCGCGCGTGACCTCTTCTTCCAACCTGACCTTCCTCGCCGTCAGCGATGGATCCGCCGCCAACATCCTGATGAAGCTCGACGGCGGAATCGACCTGAACTCGCAGATGGGCGTGGTTACCCAGGCCGTGGGCACGCGCGACAATCCGCCGGCGCTGTCCAAAGACAAATTCCTCGGCTACGAGCAAATGGAGCGTTCCTCCCGCGTGGTTGAAAAATTCGCCGCACAGGATGTCGGCCGCAACGTCATCGGCTCGCTGGGCGCTGAAACCTTTTCATGCGTGATCGGCACCGAAGGAATCACCGTGGGCGAAGGCGACGGCGTGAATGCCAATAACGATACCGTGACCTGGATTTATCACGGCCCGACCGATGGCGGTCAGGAAGGCGTCACCAATACGCTGCTCTATCCGCTTCCGCAAAATGCCGCCAATCAGCCGGTCGATATCTGGGTGAAACTCGGCTATGCCGGCATCGCCTCCGATGTGGTGATTTATTACACCACCGACGGCACCTATCCCGAGGGCAGCGCGGGACGTCCGCAGGGGACCACCCGAGTGGCCGCCATGAGCTGGGTGCAGAATGCCGCCGACGACGGTACGGGCCTGCCGGATTTCTGGAAAGGAACGCTTCCGGCCATGAGCAGCGGAACCCAGCTCCGCTATAAAATCGCGGCCTTTCGGCGCGATGCCAACCCCGTATTCCCCTGGAGCGACGCCGATATCGCCGTCATCCCCCGCATGGAAACGGTCTTTCAAATCACCAACTTTAATGCCGCCGCAGTGTCCTATTATCCGCACAACGACTGGGGCGACGTGGCTGTCGGCCTCTCGGAAGGCTTTCATGTGCTGCGTACCAAATCAATACTCGGACGCGGCGAGGGCGACACCCCCATCTTCAACGAAAAAATCCAGACGTTCTATTATGACGCCGCCGCTCCCGCCGGGCGGTTCCTTTTCCCCGCGCAGGAATATATGGCGCTGGAAGATTCTTCGTACGGCATCGTGGTGCGTTCGGACATGACCGTTCAGGATGCCTGGATCCGAATCACGGATAACGAAGAATCCAATGATGACGCCGAGACCGGCCTGGCCAATGGAAACGGCTCCTGGGTACGGCTGTCCGCATCCCGTCTGGCCGCCCCCGACGTTGGCGGCGCGCCGGAGCGTGAATGGGCCTTCGAATATGTGGCCATCCCCACAAGCGGCACCGCCGTGATACAGGTTCGCCTGCATGAAATCACCTCGTCCACCAATGGCGCGTTGTCGGATGCGCAGGGGCATTTCACCACGCTGGAACGCTCCGTGGCCGCCGGGGCGAACGGCGCCTATCTGTTCATCACCGACCCGACGGAAAACGGAACTACCCTCGGCGCCGGCTCGAACATGACCGCCCGCTTCACCCAATCGCTGGCAGGCAGCCTGAACGATGCCGCGCTGGCGGCCTGTTTCAATCTGCAAATCGACTCCATGGCGGCAGTTCCGCTTGCACGGACCATTCAGCGGAACGTGTCGGCCACGGAACACGCCGTCGTCCTTTCGCTTCCGAACTTCTACAACGGTGACCCGGCCTTCCTGCACACGATTCAACTCGCTTTCACCAACGCTTCCGGGGCCTCGCTGAGGGCCTATCGGAAGGTATACAGCACCGTGAACAGCGACTCCAACAGCGATGGCATCCCGGACGCCTGGGAAGCCGGATGGTCGCTCGCGCCCGGTTCGCTCTCACCCGCCGCGGATTATGACGGCGACGGCATCAACGACTATGACGAGTATGTGGCCAACACCAATCCGACCGATGATGACAGCCACTTCCGAATCTTCACGGACGCCGCCTCGTCCAACGGATTCTTCCGCCTGACCTTCCCGGCCGGTGTGAACCGGCAGTTTACGGTTTGGCAGACCGACTCCATCACCACGCAGCCGGTGACCTGGTCGAATGCCCCGGCGGGCACGTTCAACGGGACCGGACAGTACATGCAGTACACCGGCACGGTCAGCCAGGCAAAAAGCCTGTACTACCGCGTCCGTGCGGAACTGCCCTGATCGGTCGTCCATGAAATGATGATGCGAAGCGCGGCGGCACACATCACAGCTTGTGCCGCCGTGCGCATTAGCCTATAAAAAGCGCCTGTCTGAAACGCTCGTTATCCATGTGGAGTCATACAGTATGAAATGTGTCCGCCGTGCCTGTTGGATTTTTGTTTTTTCATTCGCTGCGCTTTGTACCGGGATGCCCGTCCGCGCCCAGCAGGACCCGGAGCCGCCGGCTTTGGACCGCGCCGCCATTCTGGCCCGGGCGGAGGCGGTCACGGAAGCGGCCCATCCCGACGCCGATGCCGTGCTGGTCGATGAGCATACGCAGATTGTCTATCAGGACGGCGGCGCCTACACGCAATGGAACGAAGCCTTCGTAAAAATTCTGACTGAAGAAGCGCGTCGCAATTTCAGCACGCTTTCCAGTTACTACACCATTCCCTATCAGCGCGGCCCGGAGGATTGCCGCATTGATCTCGCGGAAATCATCAGCCCGGATGGACGCGTGACCGCGCTGGAGGTGGAAAAACAAAGCCGCACCATGATCAATTCCGGCAGCATGGATCAGAACATTTACAATCCGAACGATAAAGTCATTCAGCTCAACGTCGCCGGACTGCAAATCGGCGATGTCCTGCATTACCGCATGTTTGATCGAATGGTGCAGCCCCGCATGACCAACACCTGGTGCGAGTGGTTTGTCTTCGAGGATTCCATGCCGATTCTCCACAAAAGTTTGGAAGTGCGCGCGCCGTTATCTCGCCCGCTGCAATCCGTGGCGCTCAAGGCCCCGGTATCCAACACCGTGCAAACCGTTATCTCCACCAATGAGGCGGAAGTGGTGTATCGGTGGGATGCCCGCGACGTCGCACAATTTTTTCCGGAACCGAATATGCCGTCGCCCCATACCGTCCTTCAGCGCCTGCTGATCAGTACCGCGCCCGACTGGGAAACCATTTCCCGCTGGTACTGGAATCTCTCGGAGCCGCATCTCGCCGTCACGCCGCCCATTCACGAAAAAGTGCAGGAGCTGACCGCCGGCGCCGAGGATCCCCGGGAACGCATGGATCGGATATTCCGGTTCGTGGCTCAGCAGATCCGCTACATGGGCATCACCGTGGAAGCCACGTCGCCCGGTTATGAACCGCATGACGTGAAAGATACGTTTGAGGCCCGGCACGGCGTCTGCCGCGATAAAGCCGCTCTGCTCGCCGCCATGCTGCGTGATGCCGGGTTTGAGGCCTTTCCCACGCTGATTCACAATGGACCGAAAAAAGATCCCGAAGTGCCGCAGCCCTATTTCAATCATGCCATCACGGCCGTACGGGATGCTTCCGGGGCGTATCAACTGATGGACCCGACCGACGAAAGCACTGCGGAAATCCTGCCCGCCTATCTGAACGACCGCAGTTATCTCGTCGCCGCGCCGGAAGGGGAAACCCTGCGCGTTTCGCCCATCATTCCCGCGGAGAAAAATCTAATGCGCATCCGGACGGACGCGCGGCTTTCCTCGGCCGGCGTCCTTACCGCCGTGACCGAGCTGTTCTTTGACGGCATCAACGATAATGCCTATCGCGGCTATTTTGCCTCGCTGAAACCCGAAGAACGAACGCGCTATCTGGAAGGCATTATTAAGCGGAGCCTGCCCGATGCCGCTGTGGATGAAGTGGTCATCACCCCGGAAGATATGATGGATTCTTCGAGCCCCCTGCGCGCCACCCTGCGCTACCAGGCCCGGAATATGCTCATTAACGGACAGGAAACCGCCATGCTGCCGATTCCGCGTCTGGGCGTCTCGCTCGGTATGGCCAATTTCATTCTTGGAAAAACCGGACTCCTCACCCGCAAGTATCCCCTGATGACGGAAATTGCCTGCGGAGTCGATGAGGTGGTTTCCATGGAGTTGCCGGACGAACTGAACGAGCCGCTCGCCCTGCCCGCCTATGCCGATGAGCCCGCCTCGGCCGTCAGCTGGACTATTTCGTGTTCCATCACCGGGTCCACGCTCACGGCCTCCAACCGCTTTATGCTGCTCACCACCGAATACACGCCCGAACAATATCTCACACTGAAGGACACGCTGAAAATTATCGAACGCGACATGCGCAAAAAACCCGTCTTCGCGCGCGCTGCCGATGCGGCGGTCGACCCCGGGTCGCGCGTGCTCGAAGGCCGCGTGGATTACACCGTGTACGACGCACATGCCTGGCGGGAAACCCGCTTTGTCCGTCGGGAAATCCTGACGTACGCCGGAAAGAAAAAGAATGCCGAGCTGAAAATCCCGTTCAATCCCGTCTGGGAAAATGTGCAGCTCCGGAACGTGCGCGTTACAGCGCCCGACGGCACCGTGAAAGAGATACGCGACGAGGAAATCAATCTGATGGATGCGCCCTGGGTCGGTTCCGCGCCCCGCTATCCGGCCGGAAAAATTCTGGTCGCGGCGTTTCCAGCCGTGGAAATCGGAAGCATCATCGAATTTGAAGCCGTGCGGGAATGCAGCGGAAGGCCCTTCTTCAGCAGCACGGAATTTTTCCGCCTGCCTGATCCCATCGAGGCCAAAACTGTGCGGTTGACCATTCCCGAACAGCTGCGCCGCGTCGCGGTGCCGCTGCAATCCGAGTCCATCGTGGTGCGCGACGGTCTGGATTCCGCCGGAACGGGGCACTGGTACGAATGGACCGTGAGCCGCGCCCCGGCGGTACGCGAGGAGGACGATCTGCCGCCCTGGTATGCGTTCAATCCCGCCATCCTGTTTTCCACCGGTGAATGGACTGATTATGCCGCCCGGGCCTGGAGTGCGCTGATGCAGGCCGCCGCCGAGCAGCCCGCTGCGGCGGAAAAAGCCCGCGAACTGATCACAGGGACCGACGATGACGGGGAAAAAATCCGTCGGATACGTGATTTCATTGCCACGCGCATTCGGCCTGTGCCGATGGCTTTTCATGAACTGCCCTTCTCGGCCGTCACTCCCGCGGATCAAACGCTGCGCGATGGATACGGCAATCCCACCGATACGGCCGTGCTTTTTCACACGATGCTCACCGCCGCCGGGTTTCATGCCTCCTTTGTGCTGGCTTCGCAAACACCGTTCATTGAGGAACTGATTCGTCCGTATGCCGATGCGCCCGCTCTGGAACTGTTCACGCAGGTGTTGGTATCGGTCAGTCTTCCCGACGGACGCGTCCTGTATTTGAACGACGGCAATCAGTACAGCGACCCCGGCGCTTCGGTGTTCGAGGACATGGCCTGCCTGACGCTGCCCGACGGCACATTCGGCAAGATCACCCCCGACCATCCCACGCTCGAAGAACGTCAATACACCCTCGGCGTTCAGTCCAATGGGCTGGTGCATATCACCTGTGAAGAGACTCTTTACGGCACACGCTTCGGCGCAGAAAATCAGCGGTTCGCCGAAATGCGGCCGGAAGACCGCCGCCGCTATCATCAGGAACTGATCGCCGCGCTTTCGCAGTCGGCACGGCCGGACGGTGAGCTGCTCGCCGATTTTTCATCCTATCCCGGTCGCATACAGTTCAGCATTCATGTGCCCGACTACGCCATTTCCGCCGGCGACTATCTGTACTTCTCCCTCCCGGAAACGCAGAGCCGCCTCTTTCGTTTGCGTACGGCCGCGCGCGACAATCCGTTGTTTCTGCGCAGTCCGGTGCGCCGTCATGTGCGCACACGGGTTGACCTGCCGCCCGGGCACCGCGTGGAGAGCGCCCCCGAACAATTGCAGCGCAGCGCCGTCGCCGGCGCGCCGATCAGTGTCGGCATAACCAGTGAACCCGTCACGCAGGGCCGGCAGCAAACCCTGATAACGGATACCCGGATGGATGCCGAGCCCGCGTTGATTGATGCCGCCTGTTACGAAGAATTGCGTCAGCTGGATGCCCGCATGGAGAGCTATCAGAACGAGACGATTGTTCTCCGGACCATGCCACCCGCCGCCCCCGATTCAGAAAACCTGTAAGCTCCGGGGCGTCCAGGCGGCCGGCCCATTCGGGAGGCTCACGGAATTTTTCGGCGCAGCTCAAAGACCAGATAACGCAGCAGTTTTTTGCCGGTGTCCCAGGTTTTGAAATGGGTGTCGCCATATGAACGCGTCAATTCGCGCACCGGAAACTCGATGCGCGGAATGCGCAGGCGATAGGACCGAGCGAGCATTTCAAGGTCGATGGACAGTCCGTAATCCAGAATTTCCATCCGGTCGAACGCAGCGTTGCTGAACGCCTTAACGCCGTGCAGCGCATCCCAAATCATATGGCCTTCCCGCCGCCACAGCAGCGCGGTAAGAGCGGCCAGCCCGAGCACAAACCATTTGCGCGTTCGGATCAGCCGGTCATCCTCTTCATTGCGCGCGCCCCGAATCATACGGCTGGCCACGACCAGTTCATCCCCGGCCTCCAGGTGCTCGCGGAAACGAACCAGCACGGAAGGATCAATCGTGCCTTTGGGAAAAAACACCGCGACCGCCTCGCCGGAGGAACAGGCGCGCGCGTGACGGTAGGCGTTGTTGAGTCCCTTTTTCGGTTGGCGATGAACGGGAATGCCCTGCGATTCCAGATACTGCACGGTCCCGTCGGTGCTGCCGCCATCCACGGCGTAGACTTCATCAAACGCATGCCGGGGCAGCAGCGGAACATCGTGACGGCAGCCCTCCAGTTCGTTCCAGACAATGAGGCACAGCGAAATGTTCACCGGCGGGCCTCCTTCAGCGCCGCCGCGGCCGCGTCGATGGCTTCATCCACCGCCACATCGGAATTCAAATGCTCCCATTTCCCCCAGCGCCCGAGCGGAAGAATGCTGTGCCGGCGCGCCCAGTCCGCAATCAGTCGAACCTGTTCGCGCTTGTGCAGCGTGTTGACGGGGTAGGCCCAGGCATTGTGATGCCGGAACCCCGATGCCGGTGCGGCGCGGTGCGCGTTGGTTTCGGTCCAGTAGCCCCGGCTGTTCGTGCAGAAGTTTCGTCGCAGCAGGAGCCGATGGTAAGAGATGGCTTCATCCGGCTCATAAATCCAGTGAGCGCGGGATGGATAATCGTCCGGAAAATAATCCACGTGGATGGCGGCATTGCGAAGTTGTCCGATGGCTTCGCATACGGCATCCGGCAGCGGAGCCGCATCGGTCCAGCACGGCCACGGGATCGTGTTCACCAGAACCCCGGCCTGCCACTGACCGTTGACGATACGCCGCGCCGGGTCGATGGACGTCACCGGGCAATCGCGAATGAACTGTTCGCCCAGCGCATCCCCCATGCGCCGCCAGACTTCTCCGTAGCCGTGGCGGGTTGGATAAAAAAATTCGCCGTGCGCGGGAAGCTGTCCGTGCGGGGCGCGCGTCAGGCAGGCCAGCAGCGTTTCCCGAAAACTGACGGACGGGAGTTTTTCAAGCCAGTAGGTGCCCAGTTCATCCAGCGGGAGCGACCAGATTTTTCGGTTGTAGGGCAGCATGTACTCATCGGCGATGCCGTCTCCGAGCTTCCACCGAATCCATTCGGAAAAGCGCTCGGGCATGGATTCTCCGCGCACCACGCCGGAGCGCGCAATGGCTTCCAGGTAGTCGGCCTGCACCTCGGCCGGAAGCTGCCAGATGTTGGCTTCCAGCGGATAGTCGATCTCCTGTCCGCGCAGCCGTATGGTGGAGATGCGCCGGTGCCGCATCCATGCTTCAACCGGAAGAAATTGAAAGAGGAGTTCCAGTACGCGCGGCCGCCGCACATCCAGAAAATGCCCTCCGCCGATATCCAGCGGGCTTCCATCCACGTCCGCACTGCGGCAGAGTCCGCCTGCCACCGGTTCGCGATCAATCAGCAGAAAAGAATGCGCGCCCAGTTTTTTGAGGGTATGGGCAAAGGCCAAACCGGATGGACCGGCGCCGAGGATGATGAAGTCTGCGGTTTTCATGAGGGGGTTTCCGAACGGGGGATTCGTTTTTCCGGCGGGGTGTTATTTCGGGATGCCCGCCGGGTGGCCAGCCATTCGGCAGGCAGCGCGGTGAAGAGCAGAAAGAGCCAGCCCGCGGCGTGCAGATAACGGATGGTCGGGCGCTCAATTAAAAAGACGGCCACCAGCACCAGCGCGCAGGCGCAGACAAAAAAGCAAAGCACATATTTTCGGATGGGAGGCGGACAGAGCAGCAGCGCAACCAGCGCCGGGACCGGCGTGAGGAGCAGCAGCGGGTACCACCAGCGCGCCGCCAGAAACCACGCCTGCGTCGGTGTGATTTGATCGGTCCGCTGTTCGAGAAGCAGATTGAAATAGCGCCATGTATTGCGCAGCAGCGCTTCCGAATAGCTGTTTCGGCTCCCCATGTCGGCCTTCATGCAGGCATCGAGAATGTCGCGCTTCCAGTAGTCCGTGAAACTGTGTCCCCCCAGCAGAGCGACGCCCGACGGGTCGCGTCGTATGGCCCGTGAGGCGGCTGCGGCGGCCACCTGGTTGGCTTCAAACGGGTCGGGGTAGGCCGCACGCAGGCGCTGAACGAGTCCGTCGCCCCACCAGCGGTGAGCGGTTCTTTGCGAGCGGTCCGTCAGGGGTTGGGGCAGGTTGCTCATAAACGCGGCCGCCCGTTGCGGGTCGGGAAAATCGCCGGGTTGGATCACCGGGGCCACATCCGCCAGCAGGAAAAAACCGTTTTCATATTGATAGGCCGGGTGCGGCGCTTTGAGAAGGTGCGCATTCAGGTGTTTGTAGGAGGACTGAATGGACGCGAAAAGCAGGAGAGAAACGGCGAGGTGCAGCCCTGCCCGGAGGAGGATTGGACGCGTCGGGTTTGCACTGGCCGGTGCGGCGTGGGCGGGGTGCAGCAGGCGGCGCAGCCCGGGCAGTGGATGAGCCAGCAGGGGAAGGGCGGCGGTATTGAAAAGCAGAATCGGCAGAAAGCTGATGCGCAGACTGATCAGAAGCAGGCCGACGCCCTGCTGAAGCAGCAATCCCGTCAGGCGCGGCGTTTCGAGATAGCGGCACACCAGCAGCAGATAAACGGCGAATACGCACAGCGACATGGTCTCGGTTAAAAGATAGCGCTCGTAAAGCAGTTGCAGGGGCTCCACGGCGCACAGCAGGCCCGCTGAAAACGCGATCCATCGACGTACTCCGAAGTAGCGCGTCAGCAATCCGGCCGTCAGCACGGCGGTCACGGCGCCGAGGAAAGTTTGAAACAGCAGGATCGTTTCCAGAGAGCGTGTGGTGATGCAGAACCCGCGAACCACCAGCCCGTACACAAACGAGCGATCGGGCGGAATCCACTGAAAGATGGCGGTGGCGAGGTAGGAATAGGAGTCGCCCATGAAAAATTGCGGCAGGGAATCCAGGCGGAGCAGGGCGCCCTTGAGGCAAAACACCGCCAGGATGAACCCGATCCAGGAAAGGGGTTCCGCGGAAATGCGCAGCCGATGAGTGCTCATAATGTTTTTGCGGTTGGATGTTGGGCGTTCATGGCGCGTCGTTTTATTCTCGGGCATTTTACCAATCGCTCAGCGCGGCAATGGATTCGGGGTTGAGCGTCCGCCGCACATCGAAGCGTTCCAGAAAAACGCGGATGTGATGATTGCCGGTCAGTACGCCCTGTTCGAAGTGGGGGCACATCCAGCAGAACGGCGGGAAGGGATCCTCGTCGCGGCGGCCGTAAATGAAGTAGCGGCGTGAACGCAGGAAGCCGGGCGCGTTGTATGGATCGGGCTGAAAGACATCGGAGAAGAGCAGGTTGACATCCAGCGAGGGGGCGTGGCAGCACGGCATGACCCGACCCAGCGCATCAACGGTCATGCTTTTGTACAGCCAGCCGCAGCGCTTGCCGGGCGCGGGCGCGCCGGGATCTGTACCGAATAACCCGGCCTGTTTCGCGCGCCCGGTCCAGGATTCGGCCCACAGGGTGTTCAGCAGGGCTTCATCAGCCTGACCGGCCTGACGTTCGATCTCCGGTTCGGTTTCCGCGGTTTTGAGCGTCGGCACGAGCTGCTTCAGTCGTTCCGTCAACCGGTGGCGAAGGGATTGCGAGCGCAACTCATCCAGCGCGATGACTTCGTACGGGTGGATCAGCGAGTCGTCATCCGTGACCGAGGGGTCATCCCAGGACACGCTCATGGGTTTGGCATAAATCAGCAGATTGGCGCCGACTTCCATAGAGAGCTTTCGGACCAGTTCGCGCTCGTGCCTGTTGTGGCGAAACACCAGAAATTGCCAGGCCAGGGTCGGGGTGCGGCTGTGCTGCCGTTTTTTTTCAGCGACCAGGGCGCGGATATTTCGCAGGGCCAGTTGGAAATTCCCGCCGCGCCGGAAGAGCGAATAGACGTCTGCCGTGGCGCCATCCATGGAGAGCGTCATGAAGTCGAGGCCGCTGGCGACAATGGCGGCGGCATCAATTTTTTCATGGCTGATGTTGGAGGAAGTGGTGGTCATCACCAAATAGTTGCGTGCGCGCCGAATGTATTCCGTGGCGGCCGGGTTTAAAAACGGTTCGCCGTTATTATAAAAAGCGATTTGAATGGAATAGGGGATGAAGCGGTCGAGCAGGCGGGCGAATACGTTTTCCTTCATCAAACCGGCGGGCCAATCGAAACGGATGTTTTTTACCCGTTCGGTATTGGAATGTACGCAGCCGGGGCAGTGCAGATTGCAGTGGTTGGCCGGGTCAATGATGAGGCCGAACGGCCGGGCCAACAGGTGCGTATGCGCATGCCCGTATTCATAGCGGGCGACCAGTAGATTGGCGATTTTCAGCGTCAGCAGTTGCGCGGCTTTATCGCTGTAGTGCGCCCGAAGCGCCTCGCGCAGAGCCGGCATGGAACGATCCACTTCGCCGAGAAATTCCGTAAAGGCCGCGTCCCGGGCGGAACCGGCCAGCCGCTTTATCATTTCATTCATCGTGTACCCATTGTCAAAAAAACCGGGAAATCAACGCGGGCGGGATACTCCAACGATATGCCCGTCTTGTCCAGACTGAAACAAGCGCCGCCCGCCCCGCGCTTCATCCGGGGTTACTCCTCCAGAATCACGGTGATTCCGCTCCAATTTTGAAATTGCTGATGCTCCGGCACTTCGCGCCGCCCGTTATGCGTCAATTCCATAAAAATGGCGCGATAGTTTTTGCCGTCATGGGCAAAACGCACCGTCATTTGTTCGGGCGGCAGGACGAGGGTGTTTTCTCCGGATTGGCGCTGCCGATCATCCAGTGCGCGGGCGAACGCCTCTATCTCGCGGGTGGCCACGGGGCGTCCATCGGCCAGCAGCTCAATGCCGTTTTTCATGGAAAAAAGCGCCTCGCCGGAACTGTACGGTTTGATGATATACATGGACGAGGCGCCCTCCAGCGGGAGCGGTTCGCCATTGCAGCGCACCGTGAAGTAGCGGCCATCGGGATTAGTGATGCATATGCCAAGGGCGGTCAATACGGAGTCCGCTTCCCGGCGCCACTGCCAGGTACGCTCCGGCAGTTTTTCGTCAGTGTTTTTTCGGCGGTGTTCGTTCCAGCGTTCAGCCACGCGCGGCGGAAGACCCCTGAGATGCTGAGCGGCGAGCAGGTATTGCAGGGCGGACTTCAAATCCGCGCCATCCCGTCCGCTGACCTCAAGAACCCGATCTCCGGCATCCCGCTCCCAGACGCCCAGACGGTCGAGTATGCCCTCCACGCGCGCCTGCTGGCTTCGCAGCGCGACGGCATTCAGCGAAGCGGGGCCCGCCGCCGCCACGGCCAGCAGCGCCGCCAGCGAGGCGGCGATCCACCAGGTGGCCGTGGATGGACGCATGGAATACAGCAGGCCGAAACCGAGGATCCAGACGCCTAAATAACAGCCGGCCACCCGCCACGCGGTGAATCCGTATTCCTGAACGCGAACCCGCATAGCCAGCAGAAGAACCAGCGCCAGCGGAACTAACAGCGCCGGAAAAAGACGGCGAAACAGGACCGCCCGCCGCCCGCCCGTTTCGTCCGCGCCCGCCCGGACAATCAGGTAGGCGATCAGCCCGATGGCCGCAAAGACGAGCGTCGGCATGGAGACCCAGCCGTCCGGCCAGCGGGCCGTCACGGCGATTTTGGCGATGTAACTGAAGAGGATGAGGGCATAAAGGGCGCACAGCGGAATCAGAATCAACCGTACCGCGCCCTGCATCCATCCCGGTTGCGTGCGCGCCATCCCGAACGGATGCGGAAGCCACAGAAAGGCCGTGATCGGCGCGGCCAAAAAGAAACCGATCTGCACGACATCAAAGTACCAGTTGCCGTCCACGTTTAACCCGAACAGCTTTTCCATACTGAACAGCGCGGCATTGATGCCACCCGCCAGTACCATCGCGGAAAGCGTCGCCATAAAGCCCGCCAGCGTGATCGACCAGGCGGCCTCCCACAGCGGTGGATCGTCCCGGCGCGTTGACGAAACAGCGCACGCCCCGAACAACCAGGCCGCCGCCGCAAACCCGTACGCGATCCAAAAGCCGTCGCCCGCAGTCTGGGCCTGGGCCGGAAGCAGAAACCACCCGGCAATCACCGCCGCCGCCAGAACCAGCAGGCCGGGCGTACGGGCGCCGCCGCGAAATCCGCAGCGCAGGGTCCAGGCCACATTGCCGAACAGCGCAAACGGCCACACCAGCAGTACCCGGACCAATCGGCCCTCCACCGCATCCGAGAAGTGCAGATCCGAATCGTGGTTGATCAGCACGGCGGCTATTGCCGCCGCCAGCGAGGCGGCCAGCGCCAGCGGGAAACGGGAAAAGCAGGTGCGGGGTGTTTTGAGAAACAGATTTCGGAGGCGTTGTTTGATCATACGTCCTTTCTGCCAATCAGAGCGCGAGGGCGCTCAGCCATGGGATCAGGTGTTGCGGGGTGAGTTGAAAGTGGTTGTAAAGTCCTTCCGGGTCCAGCGTAGAGAAAGGCAGGCCGCGCACCGCCCGATGGAAAAAGAGCGGTTGGTTGGCGGAAAGCCCCATCCCGCGGGCCTGCGCAAGAGCGCGGTTCAGTTCGTCGAGGAGGCCGCCGGTTTCAAAAAGTTCCTCCGCCACGATCAGCCGTTCATAAGTTGTCGCCAGCCGGGCAACCCAGTCCGGGCAGAGGTGGGAAAGCGGAGAAACGGTGCAGAGGTCGATGGCGCGGTTTTTGCCGGACAGGGCATCCACGGCGGCGACGCAGTATTGAGTCATGTGCGGGCCGCTGGTCAGGACGCAGCACCTGGACCCGTTGCGGCGGAGGAAAAGGCCGCGATCCGGTTCAAAGGGACTGCCGGGATGGCTGGCGGCGGATGTTCGGCAGGGTTTGGCGTGCAGGCGCAGGTAGAGCGGGCCTTCCTGCGGACGGCTGAGGTACCAAGAGAGAATCTGCGGGATTTCTTCATTGAAGGCGGGATAAATCACCCGCATGCCGGGGATACTGCGCATCATGGCAACATCGCCGGTGCATTGGTGCGATTTGCCGTCGGTGAAATAACTCAACCCGGCGTAGTGTCCGGCATAGATCACGCGGGTATGTTCGGTGGCATTGGTGTACGCCTGTTCAAAAGCGCGGCGCAGGAAGGCGGCGAACGTGTTCACCACCGGAATTTTTCCGCGCAAAGCCAGCCCGCCGGCGCAGGCCGCCATATCCTGCTCCGCTATGCCCATCTCCAAATACTGTCCGGGGCGCTGCTGCGAAAAAGCCGTCAGCTTGCAGGCTTTCTCCAGGTCGGCATCCAAAACAACCAGAGCCGTCTCCCGCTCGGCAAGGGCGGCCAGATGCTGACTGAAAAACGTGCCGGTCGGCGGCAATTCTTCCGCAGCGGCAGACGCAGAAATTTCCGCCGGCGCGGTCGGGATGCAGCAAGCCTGAATGCGGGAGCAAATTTCTTTCGCCTCGGGGCGGGCGGCCCATTCGGAAAGTACGGCGCGGTATTCTTCGGCATTCGGGGCCTTCCCGTGCCAGGCAAAACCGCGCCGTGCCGCATGATCGGCTTCCATAAAGGATACGCCGGCGGCCTTGCGGGTGTTGGCAATGAGAACGGTCGGGCGCGTGGCGGAGTAGGCGGTGCGCAGGGCCTTCAGTACGGCGCTCATGTCATGCCCGTTAAAAACAACGGACTGCATGCCGAATCCGGAGAGTACTTTTTCAAGGTCGGGGATCGCCTTGATATCGCGGGTTTCGCTGTCGGACTGAATGCCGTTGCGGTCGATGATGGGAATGATTTGGGTGAGGCCGTGCTGATGAAGCGACATAAGGGCTTCGTAATTCTGACCTTCCTGAAGTTCGCCGTCACCCAGGATTACGAAGATGCGGTGCGCCCCGCCGAGGGCCAGTCCGACGGCCTTGGAGAGGGTTTGACCGAGCGAGCCGGTATTGGTTTCGATGCCCGGCGTGGAGCGGTCGGTGTGCGCCTGGGGTCCATCGGGCTGATTGAAGCGCAGCAGTGCCTCCACGGGAAGAATGCCTCTGCCCGCCAAAACGGCGTACTGCATCACGGCGGCATGCCCTTTGCTTAGGAGCACATAATCACGATCCGGCGCGGCAGGATCACCGACGCGCGCGACATCGAAGTAGAGGGCGGTCATGAGTTCGGCAATGGAAAAGCTGGCACCGATCCAGCCGCGCCCGGAATGATGAATGGCGGAAAGGGTATTTATGCGATTGTACAGCGATAACACGTCCAGCAGACGGCACCGTTCCGCCTCCGCAGGTTCTGCGGTTAATGGGTCGGCGATACGCCGGTATTCCTCTAAACGAATCCAAAGGCAATCGCTCATCAGGGATCCTTTCATCCGGGTGGCATGTGAATTGCTGTTATATACAGGTGTTATGAAAAAGATATTTAAACACGAAGAAAAGAATCAAATAGCGGAAAAGTTTGCAGGCAAAAAGATGCCCTGGCCGGGACTCTTTTGCCGGGTCAGCCGGTAGGTTGACATCTGGGTAATGAGAGCTTATAACCATTTCGAGGTGCGAGGGAAACCATGACACTGGACCCGATTCAAAGCAAAATTCAGGAACTGGCACGGGCACAGCAGGCAGAAGCCGCCGAGGAGCGGAAAGCCGCCGCCGGGTTGACGGCCGGAGCGTCCGCCTTTGAGGACGTGCTGGGCCAAATGGTGAACGACCTGGACTCCATGCAGAAAACGG
Source organism: uncultured Verrucomicrobiota bacterium (assembly GCA_964542025.1). Classification (GTDB taxonomy): domain Bacteria; phylum Verrucomicrobiota; class Kiritimatiellia; order RZYC01; family RZYC01; genus JAQVYB01. The sequence continues at coordinate 19,521 of CAZISY010000027.1, read as the reverse complement.
CGGGCAACACCATTCAGGAACTCGCCGGCGTCGAAGCATCCTCCACCGGCGATGTCGCCAAGAAAATGCAGGAAGCCGATGCCGCCTACGAACTCATGATGCAGATTCGCCATAAACTGGTGGACGTCTATTCCGCCGTCGAGCACCACAACGAAAAGAGCTGAACGAATTTTCTTCAGAGCATCCCGTTTCCTTCAATCCGCCCGCCCCATCGTGTTTTCCACGAATTCACACGAATCTCCGGTATCGCGTTTGTTTTGTACCAATTGCATCCGGTCAGCCTTAATGTTCGAAGAATAATAATTGAAACGAAAGCATCTCAGGGATAGTTTGAAGCCATTATGAGTACATTAGTGAAAGCAGACGTACTGAATTTGAGCGTTTCGGAGCGCATCCAGCTCGCTGTGGATATCTGGGACACTATCGCGGAAGTTCCAGAGGAAGTTGGATTGTCCGACGAGCAGAAGGCAGAGCTTGACCGCCGTCTGGATGCGTATCACAAAAATCCAGAGGGTGGTTCCCCGTGGGGCATGGTACGGGAACGGATCAGGTGTAGACGATGATTCACCAGATCATTGTCCGCCCCGAAGCTGAGGCGGAAATGATAGACGCATTCGACTGGTACGAAGATCAAGTACCCGGTCTCGGGTCGGATTTTCTTCTGTGTTTGGATGCAGTCTTTAGCACAATTGCGAGATTACCTCAGCAATACCCCCGTGTTCATAAGGTTGTCCGCCGCGCACTCACTCGTCGTTTTCCCTATGAGGTGTTCTTCGTGGAAGATGGCAACCGCATCGTCATCCTTTCTGTATTTCATGCAACGCGTAATCCGAAACGCTGGCAGGAGAGAATCTGAATCATTTTCGAACCACCGCCTGCTCTGTACGTTTCGCGCCGAAAAGGTGAGCAACGGTGTCCTGTAATTTAATCATCCTGGATATTGCCTCATGGGTTGGGTCGTTGTGTAGTGGGGCGCGGCGGGAAATGGTATGAAGTTGATAAAACGGAGGATTTCACTATGCTGAACACCCTTAACCCAAGGGAGGATCAGTATGTCAAAAGTGTTAACGGGCGGTTGTGCCTGTGGTGCGGTTCGTTATGAGCAGACGGGAGAGCCGATCGTTTCATTCCATTGTCATTGCAGGGCATGTCAGCAATACACCGGCAGCGGATATATTGCGTCGACGCTTTTCCCGGCCGCGACATTCAAAATCACCAAGGGAGCGGTTCGTGAGTTTGCAACAACCGGGGATAATGGAAGCGAAATATATCGGGGCTTTTGTGAAAATTGCGGGTCACCTGTGGTGACGCGGCTGGCGCGTATTCCGGATGTGGTTGGAATTCCCGCGGGCAGTATGGATGATCCCTCGGTGCATAAGCCGGTCATGGATTTGTTTGTTCGGGATGCCCAGCCCTGGGACTTTATGGATCCATCCCGTACCAAGTTTGAAACGGCCCCGCCGCCCAGGAATGCCTGACAAGGGGGGGGGGCTCTGCTGGAAAGAATGTATCGCGCAGAATCGGCCGGAAGAGGAGATAGCTATGATAATGAGGAGGAGAGGTGTGATGAGAAGATATTTTTTAATGAGTGTGGTGTGTGCGGCGGTTGGGTTGTTGTCGGTCACGGCGCATGCGCAGATGTTTATGGCGGGTACCCAGGAAGTGGGGCTGGGCGGCATGGTGGATTTTGAGTCCACCGATGGAACGCGTGCGACGGCGGATGGTTCGTACGGGATTTATGTGCTGGATTATTTCCAGGTGGGCGCTGAATGCACACTCAAGAGCAGCAGTAATGAGAAAATATACGGGCTGGGCATCACGGCGGAGTACGATTTTGACCTGGGGCTTGTGTTGTATCCGTATGTGGGCGGGCATGTGCAGATGGTGTCGTATGATACTCGCGACGAAAAGGGCGGGGCCGGCGTGCTGGGACTGAAGGCCGGTACGCTGTTTTTTGTGGCAGAAAATACGGCCATTTTCGGGGAATTGAACGGCGATTGGGCGTCATCCTCGATCTTTGCCGAAGAGAACGACGCCACGGATTTGGATGCCCGTCTTGAATTCGGTCTCCGTTACTTTTTCTGATCGGCTCTGTTCGTCAGGCCGGTCGGCATGATGCGATGGGCGTTTTGCCGCTCGGTTAGTTCAGGGCAAAAAAATGGAGCGGGTGATGAGAATCGAACTCACGCGACCAGCTTGGAAGGCTGGGGTTCTACCATTGAACTACACCCGCTCTTTTCGAACAGGCGGCTTACGTAACACATCAGTTTCGGGAAATCAACGCCTATTTTCCGTTGGATCGCGCTTTACCCTGCGGGTCGGGTGAAATTCCTTCGGAATGGGCGGGCGTGAGGCCGGAATCGACAAGCTGTTGGCGCGCCCGGAGGATATCCCGATTCGTCCAAACCAGGTACGGGTCGCGGTAGGGCAGGCCGCGCAGGGTTTCCTGAATTTCCTTTTGTTCGCTCTCCGCCAGGGGAATGCCAATGCGCTCCGGATGCAGGCAGGCCAGTGTTCCACTTCGCTGCCGGCCGACCGGCTCCGTCTCGCCAATGAAGAAGCCGGCCTGCATGAGGCCTGAACGCACGGGCAGGGCGGCGCAGTAGGTGACGAGTACGCCGTCGGGTTTCATGGCGTTCCGGATCAGGCGGAAGAAATCGAGGGTCCATAATTCGCTGTTGCGCTGTGTGGAAAAGGCGTCGAGGAACACCACGTCCTGCGAGGCGGGGGAAAGCTGTTGCATGGTGTACCGTGCATCGCCGAGGCGCAGGCGGATTTCGCAGAGGGCGTTCTGGAAGTGTCCGTCGGCATATACGGCGTGAAGCCGGTCACCCCAGGTTGCATGGTCCGGCGATTGCTGAAAGAGCCCGGCCGATTGGCGTATCACGCGGCGGTCGATTTCCAGGACGGTTGCGGTCAGGGGGTTTCGCACCAGCCGCTCGGCCGTTTCGCAGGCGGCCAGCGTGTTGTAGCCCATGCCGAAACAGATATCCAACAGGTTCACCGGGCCGCGGGTCAGGCGTGTTTCCAGTTCGGATGGGCCGACGTACTTTTTTTCTGCCTCCAGGAGCGCCCCGGCCTGGGTGTGGTAGTGTTCTTTGAAGTCCGCATTCCACAGCGTAATGCTGCCGTCCTCGGTACGGACCACTTTCATGGGCTCCGGCTCGGTGCGCGGCGCCGGGTCGGCAGAGTGCGCGTTGGGGACCAAATCGCCCTGTCGCCATTCCCGGTAGATCATCTGTTCCTGAACGCAGTCGATGAATCGTCCCTTGGGCATGTGCCAGATGGGGGCGATGAGTTCATCCGGCGGGGTATCGGTGGTCATGCGGATCACGGGCCAGGCGCAGGGGATGCGGCGCAGAAAGGACATCAGGATTTCGGCGTAGGCGTATTCGTCATATACGGGGAACGCCTGTTCGGCCCATTCGGCGGCCAGCTTCGTATTCCGGATGAGGTGAAGGTTGTGAATTTTGATGGCCTCCACGGGCAGTTCGGCGAGCGCTTCCGCCGTGGCGTTGAAGTGCGTTTCGGATTCGCCGGGTAATCCGAGGATGACGTGTACGGCCACATGAATGCCGCATTCGTGCAGACGCAGAATGGCTTCGCGCGAGGCGGCGGCGTCGTGTCCGCGGTGGATGCGGCGGAGGGTGGCGTCGTGCATGGTTTGTACGCCCAGCTCCACCCAGAGATCCGTGGTTTTACTCCATGCTTTCAGAAAATCGAGCGTGTCATCCGAGAGACAATCGGGGCGCGTTCCGATGGAGACGGCGTCAAACGCCGCCAGCGAACGGACGTGTTCAAACAGGGCGCGCGTGGGTTCATCCAGATTTCGGGTGGATGTAAAGGCCTGAAAGTAGAGCATGTAGCGGCGGGCCAGATAGCGGCGGCGCGCGAACTGGATCGCGGCGGCCACCTGATCGCCGATGGCGGTGTGGTTCATGATCTGCATGGCGCGCGCGCCGTGTTCCGGACAGAACGTGCAGCCGCCGCGCGCGTCATCGCCCCGATGCGGACAGCCCCGGCCCGTATCCACGGGAATACGGAAGAGCGGTTCGCCGTAGCGATGGATCATGTAGTCCCGATAGAGATGAATCGGTTTTTCGGGGTGGGGGGTGAATGCCTGTTCGTCGAGTTTGTTCACGGTTGTCACTTTCGAGGGGGAAGCTATACGAAAGCACCGTTCTGTCAAGCGCGGCGACGGAATGCGGGACTGATTGGACGCGGCATGTTGGGATAATGGGGTGGGGCGCTGCAAGGATGCTGGAAATCGTTGCCATGTTGACGGCTTTCCGGTAAGTACGTTCCGACCCGAAGCACGGGTGGAGAAGGCGTACTCATGAACGAACAGAAAAAAGAATCCTTTTTCGACATAGACCGCGATGGCCGGGAATTGGCGGATATTCTTCAGAAAATCGATGAAAATCTGCTGCAAAGGCCCATGCAAACTGATCAGGAGGCCCCGGCGCGCGAAGCGTTGCAGCGTTTTGATCCCCCCTGCGATCCACCCGATACCGGGTACCTGCGGCAGCGCGTACACGATATCCGCCTGCTCCAGGCGCCTTATTTCGTACTGGGCGGAAAACTCCTTTCAAAGATCGCCTACGTCATGAACATTCCGCTGTTCATTTTTGGCAAAAAGCAGGAGCGCTTCAATCGGCAACTCGCCGACACGCTTGATGCCCTCATTGCCCATACGGAACATATGCGGACCATTGCGGACTACCAGCGCTATCAGGATCGCCGGATCACCGAAATGCTGAATCAAATGGATCGCCGACTTAACGCCCAGGAGACTCTGTCGCAACGACTGGATCATCTTGAAAAAGAACATCAAGGCACCACGAAATGGATGGATGGCGTTTCCAAAGAGACCCGCGGGAACAGCGAATGGCTGGAAGTGATCAACACCAAATTGATGCGTTTTTCTCTGAATCTGCGTGAACAGCAGGATTCCGGCACTGTCGCGAAAGAGGATGTTCCGGCCCCGCGCATACTGAACGAAGCCGCTTACCACAGTAAAATCAAGGCAGCGGGCGGAGTCATCCGTGTAAATCTGGGATGCGGCGAAAAGCCGAAGAAAGAATATATCAACGTAGATCGGGCTGAGCTTCCGGGGGTGGATGTGGTGGCGGATATCCGCCGACTCCCGTTTGAACCTGCCTCGCTGGACGAGATCGCCTCAGAACACCTCGTGGAACATTTCCGCGAACATCAGTTCCGCCAGACCATTCTTCCGCAGTGGAAAAAACTGCTCAAGTCCGGCGGAGTCCTGCGCACGGTTTGTCCGAACTGGCAGGTGATGCTCGAACGTCTCCATGCCGGATCCATGACGCTCGAAAGCTTCAAACAGATCACGTTCGGGGCACAGGATTACGAGGGCGATGATCATTTTGCCATGTATACGCCGGAAACCTTTTCCGGACTTCTTCGGGCCGGCGGATTTACCGGCGTAAGCGTGGTGGAAACTCAGCGGATGAACGGAATTTGTCCTGAAATGGAAATCACCGCCATTGCGCCATGAGAATAGCCCTGTTCAGTCCTTTTGCGCCGAGTGACCCCGGATTTGAATATACCGTGCGCGGGGTATGTTCTGGCCTGGCGAGCGCCGGGCACACCGTTCATGTGCTGTATGCCGGCACACAGAACCGGATTTGCGTGGAAGATTCATTCACTCTGCATGAGGTGTGCGCCCGGGCAACCCGCGTCTATTCCGCGCACCCCATGGTCAATCGTATGCTGCGCGACGGGCAGGCGCTTTACGAAAAGGCCATGTCCCTTCATGCGGAAACGCCGTTCGATGTGCTGGATGTCCCGTTGGATCGCGCCCTGGGCTATATCACGCTTCTTCATACCCGCATTCCGACCGTCCTGTCCGCATGGGATGCCCCGTCCATGGACGGACTCACACCGCCTGAACGGCACTGGGCGCGCATTCTTCAGGAGCGATGCGTGGAATATGCCGGCGTAATTGAAGCGCGGTCCGCGCGCGCCGAATTGCTCTGCGCCCCCTGCGGCGACGTCTGCTGCGCCTACGGAAACGAAAGCCTGAACCCTTTTCGCAAACTGCGCGAACACCTGGATGCCCCGCCGCATAAAACCGAGCGTATCTGCCAAATCATGACGGCCCTTTCCGCCCGCGATGCTGTCAGCAATATCGCCCGCGATGCCGCCTCTCTGCTGGCCACTCTCGGCGCCGAGCCCAAAATCGCGGCCCGCTATTATCCCCCCGAACTTCAAAAGGAAGTTCTCCCCGTGCTGAATTTCCTGCGCGCCCCGGATTGTTCGGCCATATTCCATCACTGGAATTACAATCCCGACGTTTGGCTGCTGAACAAAGTCCGCGGCAAAAAAGCCATGTTTTATCACAACATTACGCCGCCCGAATTTTTCCCGCCCGATTCTCCGCTTCGCGCCTGCTGTACACTTGGTTACCGTCAGCTTGCCGAAATCGTCAATCGCTTCGATCTGCTGATCGGCGTTTCTGCCTACAATCTGCAAACGCTTCGCCCGTATCTTTCAGAATCCCGTCCGGCCATCGTGGTGCCGCCGCTGCTGGATGCGGCTGCATTGCAGAAAGCGCCTGTCGCGGCAGCCCGACTGCACACGCTGCGTGCCGATCCATCGGCCACCCACTTTCTTTTTGTCGGGCGCGTTGCCCGAAACAAACGGCATGAACGGGTGATGGAATTGTTTGATCATTACTACCGGATCATGGATTCACGCGCTCACCTCTGGCTCGTCGGGAATGACAGCCAGGATGCCGGGTACCGCCGCGAACTGGAGCAGCTCCGCCTCATGATGGCCTCGGGACGAAACATTCATTTCACCGGCAGCGTGACGGATGATGAATTGACCGCTTTTTACCGCGGTGCCCATGCGTTTATCTGCGCCTCGGAGCACGAGGGTTTCTGCGTACCGATCGCTCAATCCATGGCGCTGAATTTGCCCGTACTCGCGCTTGCCGCCGCTGCCGTCCCGGAAACCATGGGTCCCGCAACGTGCTGCGCGCCGGTCTGGGATATCCCGGGACTGGCGGAAACGCTTCGCCGTCTCCGGCACGATGCCGCCTTCCGGCAAAATATCCTAACCGTTCAGCAGGCGAATGCCCGTCGTTTTTCAGCCGCCGCCGTCTCGGACCGCCTGAAGGCCGTGGTGCATTTTCTGCGGGATGATGAGTTGTCTCCCCTCATGTTCTCTCTGGAGCCTCTGAACCATGCCTGACGAAAAACAAACGCTCACCTGTTCCGTCATTATCAACACCTACAACCGGGCCGATTACCTGCGCCGGCTGCTGCCCAGCCTGGAGCGCCAGCAGGATGCCGTCTTTGAGATCATTGTCGTCAACGGTCCCTCCACGGATGATACGCTCCGGGTGCTTGAACCCTACCGCGACCGCATCAAGCAGGCCCAGTGTCCGAAATGCAACTTGTCCATGTCGCGCAACATCGGCATAGCCCTGGCGTCGGGCGACCTTGTTCTTTTTATGGATGACGATGCGCTGCCCTTTGACACCCGCTGGGTGGCCCGCTTTGCTGAGGCATTTCGGGATCGGCCGCAACTGGCCGCCGCCGGCGGAAAGGTTGTGGTGGGGGATACCGAGTATGTGGAGTATAACGGAGGACTGACGACCTGTTTCGGATTTCAGCATTTTGACGCTGCGCAAACGCCGCCGCCATCGCCCGATGGAGAACCCTGGCTTCTGCGCGTCCCGGGCGGGAACTGCGCCTACCGCCGCTCATCGCTGACGGCGCTTGGCGGGTTTGATGAAACATTCGTCTATTATGCCGATGAAACCGATGTGTGCATGCGACTGGTTGAGCAGGGCGCAGAAATTACTCATCTTCATGACAACCCGATACGACATTATCCCCAGCGCATTATTGCCGATAACCGCCGCCTGGCGGAAAAATATTACATCATCACCCGAAGCGACACCTACTTCGCCCTGAAAAACGGAAGAGGCACCTCGCGTGCCCGTCTGTTTAAAACCATTCGCTACGCGCGTTCAAAACACTTTTATCGCGACTTGATGGATTTCCGCGCAAAAAAACTCTTTTCCCGCCCTGAATTTCTGTTCGCATGGCGCAGGTGGTTCACCGGCTTCATCTCCGGCCTTTATCTCGGCCTGTTCTCCCCCCGCAAAACCGCCGCCTTTTCTTCGCCTCCGCCTTTTCTGGCCTTTGCTCCCCGCCGGCCGATCACGCAGAGTCGCCTGCTTTGCATTGCGCTGCTGAGCCAGGCGCTCCCCATCCAGAAAGACTATGGCGGTATTGGACGGTATATGTATGACCTCGCCCTCGGCCTGCACGAACGCGGCCACGAGGTGCATTTGTTTTATAAAGATCGCACACCCTGCCGCCATCTGAGTCTGGGGCTGACCGCTCATGGCATTCCCCCGGAGGAATACGAAGGTTCCCCGCTGTTTCCAGACCGGCCCGTTCTGAATAAAAACACCACCTATTCCCTGGCGGTTCTGCGGCGGATGAAAGACCTGGCCGAATCCGGAATCGTTTTTGATGTCGTCCATGCGAATAACTGGGATGCTGAAAGTGCGGCTGTCATCCGCAAAGGAAAATGGCCTGTGGTGCTGCAACTCGTCACCTCCCTGGCCCAGGATGTGATTGAGCAGCAGTGGGATTGGAACAGTGACATGCGCCTTTCGATTGCATTGGATCACTGGCAGATCACGCACGCAAACGCCGTCTGTTCTCCGACCCGCGGCGTACAGGACAGTTACCGGATGCTCATGGGGATTCCGGACTCCATCTGTAGGGGAATCGCCATTCTGCCGCTTGGCATCGTGCCTGCCGATGCGCAACCAGCCCCCCCGTGTGAACCGTGCAAAAACATCCTGTTTGCCGGACGCTGCGAGCGGCGCAAAGGCATTCACACCCTGCTGGAAGCTCTTCCGGCCATCCTCGAAAAACATCCCGACTGGTCCTGCGATATCGTCGGGAACGACCGCATCCCCAACGAGCGCAACTCCACCTACAAACAGGAATTCTTTGAGCAGTATGCGTCAGCCCCCTGGATTTCCCGCGTGCATTTCCACGGCTTTGTCACCGAGAAAATTCTTCAGCGCATGTACCGCGACTGCGCCATCTTCGCCGCGCCATCGCTCTTTGAATCGTTCGGCCTGATTTATCTGGAGGCCATGCAATTTGCCAAACCCGTCATTGGCTGTCGTGCGGGGGGCATTCCGGAGGTCGTGGCCGATAACGACTCCGGCATCCTGATCGAACCCGGCAACGCAAACCAACTCCGCGCCGCGCTTCTTCGTCTCATCGAAAACGCCGATCTGCGCCGCGACATGGGCCTGCACGGGCAGGAGCGCGTTTACCGCGAGCTGAATCACCTGGCCATGGCTGACCGGTATGCTGATTATTATAGCAAAGCCATCCAGTCGTTTGCTTCCGGAAACAAATAAACGCTTTCGCCTGAGTCATTGCCTGACGCTCTTTGCTTTGTCCGTATTCGTGACGCGGTTGTGCCCGGCCTGCTTTTGCAGGAGTGAGTTGCGGGGTGGGGTATTTTGAGTGGCACCTCTTTGATTGGCGGCACGGGGACGAGTAGATTGGCAGAACTCAGCAAACGGATTTCGGCGGATGGGGATATTTGTCTGGCATAGTTGTACAAAAGATTTTAGAAGGGGTCTTCAGTTCCAACCCCATGAGTCCATATTGCGTTTTGCTGGAGGAGTTGAGCAATGGGAGCATTGCTGATTACGCTTTTGTTTGTTCTGCCGGGATTGCCGGTTCATATCTATTTTGTACGATCACGCAATGTTACGTATGAGACGGCTTTTCAGGTCATCCTGCTGAGCATTATATCCGTTTCATCAGCATCACTGGTTTTGCTGTTCACGGAATCATTTTCGATCCGCAATCTGTGCCTGCTTCAACTTATTCCAATCGCGGTTATATGCCTGTTGCCTGGTTTTTCCGAAACATGCAAAAGAATGCGGGTCAGCATAAAAACCCCGGTTCGTCAGTTTGCCATTTTCGCAGGAATTTTTCTGGTTGGCCTGATATTCCGAGTCCCGACGTCGCCTTATGTGATTTTTGATCAGGATCCGGGTTCCTATGTGAATATTGGACATCACTTTTTAAGCGCCGGAAAGATACCCTACGAGGATCCCCTGGTGCCGCTGTATGATCGGTGCCCGGACTTAAAAGAGGAATACTTCTCTCAAACCTATATCAAGAGACATACGGTACAGAGCGGCTGGTTTGAAGGAGCCCTAACACCCGGGATTTATACCGCTGACTTCGCGACGGGTAAAAACATTCCCCAGTTTTATCCCCTGCATCCATTATTGCTGGGACTGTCGTCCGGTATTTTGGGCACGGAACGCACGACGTGCATCATGCTGTTATTCAGCATGTGTTCAATGGTCCTGCTGTATTTGATCACAAAAAGACTCACGGGGCGAAAAACAGCGTCTTACCTCGCCATGCTCCTTATGGCCGTCAACCCCGGAGGCGCGTATTTCTCAAAAAACCCGGTCTCGGAAAACCTGTCCGTGTTTCTTATCCTGTCCGTCGTTTATTTCATACTGCTGGCTTTCCGGGACGACAACGGACGTCATGTTCTTTTTGCTTTATGCGCCACAGCCGGGTTAGTGCTGTTAGCGGCGACCCGGGTTGATCTCTTCCTTTTTCTGCCGGTCTTCGGCTTTCTGTTTATATATGGGTTGCTGCTGGAAAAGGAATCACCCAGGATCTCCAGCAGCCTGATTTTATCGTGGGGTTATATTGTCGCGTTGATGATCTGTGTGCTCATCGGCGTCTATTTCAGCTTCCCGTATTTTAACAACATATATGACGAGCTTTCACATGCGTTCTTCGGGAGGGATTTTCTAAGCACGTATCCGTTATTCATCGCGTGTTTTGGTGCGCTGATTCTTGCGATGGGTTTAGCGCACGTATTTCGCCGGAGACTTGTTCTCCCTGCGCGTGCGGTTTGGCGTTTTGTCACGGTACGACCGGGAATGATCGCCTCACTGATCACGGCCTGCCTTTTTGCCGCAGTCGCTTTTCGGCTTTACTCCATTGTGTTTGGAAAATCCTTTGTTGGGGACGACTGGTTTGATAATCGCTGGGACGTCGCCAATCACGGAATCGACACCTTCTTCTACACCGGGGTGTCCACGGTCATCGGTTATCTTTCCTGGGCCGGGTTTTTTCTGCTTCCGTTTGCCTTTTGCCTCCTTATCAAACGGGCGATAACAAACATCGCATACCTGCTCCCAATCCTCCTCGCCACATGGTTTTTCCTGTTCAATCTCGCCATTAACCGGGCCGGTCTTCTTGTGCCGTACTGCATGTATTATTCACGCTATTTGTTCAATCCGCTGATTCCATTTGCTCTGATGGCCCTGGCCATACTGCTGGCTGAATTTTGGCAGAAAGGGCGTCTTATCCGGGTGGTCGGCGTTTTGTTGACAATCCTCACTCTATATCCGCTTTTCGCAGTAACGTATAAACAATCTAAAGCCGATGATCTTGCAGACCTTTACGCATTCCAGCGTGGTATCAACGATGAGTTTTACAGCAACAGCACGTTCTTCTTTATCGATGACGACCTGCGGTACGAACTGGCCATGCCGTTGCGGTTTATATACGGACGCCCCACATATGTTTTTACCGATGCAAAGCAGGTTTTAGCTAACAAATCACACCTGGATTATCTTCAGAAGCACGGCTTCCGGAACATTATTGTTCTCTCGCGGGCCCCGCTTCCCTTTGGATCGTTTAAACGCATTCGAAAGGATTGCGTTCCTTTTACCTATTTAAAGCGTGAAAAAGGAAGGTTTCCCGCCACATCGATATGCCACAAGAAAAGTTTTGGCCTGTATCGCTTTGATCCCCAGCCTTCCGATTACGAGAAAACGAAAATCTTTATTCCCCATGAGTATCCCGAAAAACTGAGTGGCTTTTATGGGGATGCCTATCTGTGGACCGATGGCCATGCCGATATCAGTAATATAAACATGAACATAGAGGACGGTCTCAACTATCTGGTTATTGAGTCCTGCGGCGATCACATCTGTTCTCAAGACACGGAACGTTTAAATTTGCAGGTTTATCTGAACGGTATGCGCCTGCCATTTCGACAACGGCACAAGGATGATTTTTACTTCAGCCTTCCAGATAACGAAACGGTTATAGACAGCCTTCGGGTAACCTCTGTAACCTTTATTCCTGCGGAGCTGGGATACAATGATGATCGGCGATCCTTGGGTGTCCCCATAAAAGCCATATCCCTAAAAACATCCGCGCCTGCGGAACCGTGAGGATACCGCTCTTCCTCATTCCGCGCTGCTCTTCTTCCCGTGACGTGCCGCTTCGCTTGCCTTGTAGTGGCATTCCTCAATGCTGCCGAACCCGCCATGTTTCTTGTGCTGCCGATCATGCCCCCCTGTACTAATGCCACCCTGTGCGCAACAACCAGAATCACCGCGCCCTCACCCGGCAAAGGGCAACCGTCCAGGGAAATGGCCTGCGAACCTCCTGCACTTCGAAATAATGGCGAAGCATGTTCACAAATCCGCGACTCGACCAGTGCTGCAGATGTCCCGGAGTATTCCCCCTGGACTTCCAATATTTACCCCGAAGCATATTGAGCATACACCATACCGGTTCTCGGGGAACGCTGAATAACGCATACGGCCTGCATCGCTTTGCGATCGTTTCCAATGCTTTTTCCGGTGCCGTCAGGTGTTCAAGAACCTCGCAGCATAAAATCAATGGAGCGGCATCCTCTTGATTCAGCTCATAGGCACTCCGCTGAAAAAACTGGACGTTTAGGCCGCCCGCTGTCGCCGATTCCTGTGCCCGTGCTGTAATTTCGGCGGAATAATCACTGGCTCGAACCGTATACCCCAAGGCGGCCATGTGCATGGCCAGCCGACCCTCTCCACAGCCCACCTCGTGAATCTCGCGGACTCCCGATTTCCACAGCAGGTCTTCAACAGCTCCGTGAAACCCGCGCATCATGGCTTTCACCAAAGGATTGCCTGATGAGTATTTGTTATAATAATTTCCCGCGATAATACCATTTTCCAGTACTGGTTCATTTTCTTTCATGTGCCCGTCCCCGACGCGGAGCCATCGGTGCGCGAACGCTCGCACTGGTGTTCTTCGACCTGCCTTACACGCCAAAGAACCTTCTCCAACAGCACCCTGTTGGTCGAAATCAAATCCGCCAGCAATCCAACGATCAACAACATAAAACCGAATCCGAGCAGGATGGACGCCAGAATCAATGACTGGACCTTTCCGGCACCCGCTCCCATCAGATAGAACACGAGGAAGCGGAGGCAAATCAGGATTCCAAGGCTAAAGGGAATCGCCCCGAGAATCAGGAAAAACTTCAACGGTTTATACGTCATGAATATCCGGCAGATAATCCAAACCGAGCGCTTCACATAACTGCCCATACTCTTGACCAGCCGCGATGGACGCAGATCTTCATTCACCCGAATCGGAACCGACGCAACGGCGATTCCTTTGTGTCCGGCCTGGATAATGGTTTCGAGCGTATAAGTGTATTCATTAAAGACATTCAGTTGCATCGCCGCCCGACGACTGATCGCCCGAAAGCCGCTTGGCGCATCGGCAATGTTGGTGGCACTCGCTTTCCTGACCGCCCAGCTTCCCGCGAGCTGAAGCATTTTTTTGAACGGGGAAAAATGTTCAATGGCAGCTATCGGGCGGGCGCCGATGACCATTTCGGCTTTCCCTTCCAGAATCGGGGCGATCAGATTCGGAATGTCTCCCGCAAAGTACTGATTATCCGCATCGGTGTTCACGATAATGTCGGCACCCGCCGCGAGACCTGCTTCAAGGCCGGCCATGAACGCCTTGGCCAGTCCCCGATTTTCCGGAAACCGAATAACGTGATCCACTCCGCATCTCTGCGCGACCTCCCGTGTACGATCCGTGCTGCCATCATCAACGATCAGCCATTCAACACAATTCACGCCGGCCAGCTCACGGGGAAGCTGATTCAGCGTTGTTTCCAGTGTTGTTTCCTCGTTATAGCAGGGAATCTGTATGATCAGTTTCATGCAGGAACCTTATACGTCTTACCCCCCCCCTATTTAAATACGAAAAACCGATAAACAATGAATTTGATGCAATACAGGGAGAAGAGCGAAATAAAAACCGCCAGCATGTAATACAGGCCGAGCACGGTATAGAGCAGCGTGAAAACCAGATATTCCGAACAACGAAAACACAATGACACCATGACATAACTCATCATTTGTTTGTATATGTTTTGTCGGGACGTGAAGACCCAGAAACGAACAAGGGTGAAATTGACGACATACACCAGCACCAGAACAATCGCAAAGGCCTTCTGAGGACCAACCCCCCACACCTCATGCAACAGCCAGGTTCCCCCGAAGTTAAATATCATGGCGATAAGCGTTGCTGCCACAAAGCGCACGGCAGCCTGACCGTGCGCGTGAATGTATTTCTCGATATAATGGATACGCAATGCAAACATGATTTAAACATGCCGTCTAACCGGACGCCCGGAAAACACACCAAGCGAAAGCACCACGGCCTTCTCTTCGTTCCGTTGCAACGTTCGTGACCTTTCCAAGAACTTCTTATGCATAAGACACTCCCCAAAAGCGATAAAAAAGCCGTGCATAAAAGCACCTTTTTTGCAACGCATAAACAGTCCATCAAAAAAAGAATGGCACAATACACAAAAGCCCTGTTTCCTTTTTTGAAATGTGCGCTATTTTGAAGCCATAAATCAACAAAACCAGTCCACCCATATGCTCCCCAAAATAAATTTTTTAAGCCGACTCATGAAGCCACGCCCCAAGCGCATCGCCCTGCTCACCCTCTGCACGGGCGAGCGCTACACCAAAGCCATGCAGGCCGGACTCAGCAGCAAGGAAGAATACTGCGCGGCACACGGCATGGATTTCATTCTTGGCGGAGAAGAAATGCTCGACACCACCCGTCCGCCGTCCTGGTCCAAAATCAAACTGATCCAAAAACATCTCCCCAAGTATGATTATGTGTTCTTCAGCGATGCCGACGTCGTCATGATCAATCACAATATCCGCCTCGCCGACCTGATCCGCGAACACATGGGCCGCACCGACTTCATGCTGACCCGCGACACCAAAAACAACATAAATACCGGAAATTTCTTTGTGCGCCGCTCCCGCTGGTCAGCGCGTTTTTGGACCGCATTTACGCGCAGACCGAATTCATTGACCACCCCTGGTGGGAAAACAAAGCCTTCATCCACCTCTACGAAACAGACCCGGCGCTCCATCCGCACATCCGCGCCATTACCGAGTCGCGGCTCTTCAACACCTATATCGACCCCAAAGATCCCTGTAACCTGGAAAAATTCCCCGCCCGCGACCTCCTCATCCACCTCGCCGGCTTCCCCTGGGAGGGCTATACCCTCGACGAAATGGAAAACGTCATGAACTTCTGTTACGCCCACCGCCTCCCTTTTTCCAACGATTGGAAAAAATGATCGAAAAGTTTCCAATGATTGGAAAAATCACGTAGAAGATTTCCAATCGTTGGAAAAATTGAAAACGGGTCCCCGGGAACTCTTCCAACCATTGGAAAGATCATGCGCGCATCCATTATCATCAACACCTGCAACAGGGCGGAACACCTCAAACGGCTCGTCCCCGGCCTGCTGCATCTGACCGGCGAGGCCATCGAAATCGTCGTGGTCAACGGACCGTCCACGGATGGTACCGAGGCCGTACTGGAGTCCTTTTCCGATGCGGTTAAAGCCGTTTCGTGTCCCGTCATGAACCTCTCGGTTTCCCGCAATATCGGTATTGCCGAGGCCGCCGGCGATATCGTGGTGTTCATCGATGACGACGCGCTGCCCGGCGACACGTTTTGGATTGAACGCTACCTCAGGGCGTTTACCGACGATCCGCACCTCGGCAGCGCCGCCGGCGCCGTGCTGGCGTATGACACCGCCGACTATGAATATCTCGGCGGAGCAACCACCGCTTACGGATTCCAGCGGTTCGACGCGCACGATCCCTGCGCCGTTTCCCCGGACGGCACCCCCTGGGTAGAGCGCGGACAGGGCTGCAACTGCGCCTTCCGCCGCAGCGCCCTCACCGCCATCGGCGGCTATGACGAGCGTTTTCGATTTTGGCTGGATGAAACGGACGTCTTTTTCCGCCTGCACAAAAACGGATTCACCTATCGATTTCTCGCGGACAATCCCGTGCGGCATTATCCCACACGCACCCAGTTTAAAATGGGGCTGCCGCCGGATAAATGGTCCGTGATCACGCGCAGTGACACCTACTTTTCGATAAAGAACGGCGGCGATCCTTTCTTTCGGCGAATCGCCCGTACCCTCCGCCTGGCGCCGGAAAAATATTACTGCCGCAAGATCCGCGAGTACACACAGGGAGGGATGCTCACGCGGAAAGAACGGATCCCGCTGTGCCTCCGCTGGCTGCGCGGATTGGTTGAAGGGCTGTTTTACGGCATTTGCACGAAGCGGCGAACGGTCGTGTTTGACGGCGCACCGGAGCCGTTTAAAACCATCGCCTATCATCGTCCGGAAAAGAAACTCAGTATTGCGCTGTTATCGGCGGAACTCCCGTCGCCGGCCGGTTGCGGAGGCATCGGACGCTACACGCTGGATCTGGCCCGGGGCCTTCATCAGCTCGGACACGAGGTACACCTGATCAGCCGAAGTCCGCAACCCCTGCATCACGAGTCGCTGGCGTTTTTCCTGCATGGTCTTTCGGATGATGAAATCGGACGCTGGAAACCCGTGAGCAAACACCATGAGCTGAATTATAATCTCTTCTATGCCCTCACGGTGCAGCGCAGGCTGGACGATCTGGTCCGCGCCGGTTTTCATTTCGATGCAGTGCATGCCACCAACTGGAATGCCGAGGCACTGGCCGTCATTCAGGCCGGGAAGTTTCCGGTTTGCCTCACGCTGGTCACTTCGCTCGCCGCCGATGTCGTCGTTATGGAATGGCCCTACACCGACGAACGGCGCTCTGCCATCGCTGCGGATTATCGGCAGATCCTTCAGGCCGCCCAACTCTGCGCGCCCTCGAAAGGGGTTCTGGAAAGCTACCGCACCCTCATGAATCTCCCGGCCGACCGATTGGCGGAAACGGCCATCGTCCCGCTGGGTATCGCCCCGCAGATCATGCCCGAGCCGCCTCCCGCCGCGCCCGACCGGCCGAAAACCCTCCTCTTCGTCGGCCGCTGCGAACGGCGTAAAGGCGTACATGTCCTGCTGGAAGTGCTTCCCGAACTGCTGACCAAACACCCCGACTGGCAATGCGTACTGATTGGAAACACCTCCATTCGCGATGTCGATGGCCAAACCTTCATGGAGCGTTTTATACGCACTGCCCCGCCGGAAACGGCCGCCCGCATCCATTTTCGCGGCATCTGCACCGAAGAGGAAATACACCGGGCCTATCAGCAGTGCGACCTCTTCACGGCGCCGTCTCTTTTTGAGTCGTTCGGCCTGATATACCTTGAGGCCATGCAGTACGGAAAGGCTGTCGTCGGATGTCGAACCGGCGGCGTCCCCGAAGTCGTTCATGACGGCGTGCACGGACTGCTCACACCGCCCGGTGATGCGCCGGCCCTGTTCCAGGCGCTCGACCGCCTGATGTCCGACCCCGCCGAACGCGCCCGCATGGGGCAGGACGCCCGCGCCCGGGTGCTGACCGCATTCACGCATATCCACATGGCGGAACGCTATCTGGCCGTCTATCAGCAGATGCGGATTGCCCCGCGCGTTGTTTGCCGCGGCGATACCGTCATGGACCCCATGGATATTCCGGATGCCTCCGTACTGGTGACCACCGCCGGCAAAAGACTGTACCGCGTGAATCTCCGGACAGGGCGGCTGGATGTGCTCGGCGTATTTCCCGGGAAACTCTATGGGTTTTCCTGGGACGAAAACGGCACCTTCTATCTTTCGGAATCAGGGCATACACATGACGATATCCGGAAAGCCTCACAGAACAACGACTTCACCCCCGTGCGCAATGGTGTGATTCATGTGTTTCGAAACGATGGAAACCACTACGTCCTCCCGGGAGGATTCGTCGATACGCATCAGATTCTGTACGAACGCGGCGCCCTCTATGTCTGCAATACCGGCCTGGGCACGCTGGAAAAACTGCCCGTCCACGAATACGACACCCTGCGAAACAGAGTTATCCTTCTCGAAACCGGACCCGACTGCATCGGGGGTGAGTGGCGCGGCGAGCACATCAATTCCGTACACCTTGAAAAGGACGGCTCCATCCGCTACATCCGCCATCGGCACGGGAAATCAGCCGTCTGTACTCTGAATCGCGGCGGGCTGGATGAATCGCACGAAATCTTTGAGGCTCATAAGCACGCACTGATCGGAGACGACGTGCTGGTCTGCAATTCGCGACACGGCAAGCTGTATTCCCTCAACACGCGCAAAACGGTCTGGACCTCTCCCATCAGCAACGCCTTCGCACGCGGGCTGGCCTGCATCGGCGAACAGATGATGGTCATCGGGCTTTCCAAATTCGACCCGGAACAATCTCTGCGCTCACACAACACCGGATATCTGGCCGTCGTCCGGCGCTCCCCGGATGGACGTTTCACAACGCACAAAGTACTCGCGCTTCCCGACAGCGGTGATGTGTATGAAGTCCGTACCCTTGACCTGGCCGATCCCTGGACCCATAACGGTATTACGCTCCCCGGCGACACCATCCGCCAGCTGGCTCATCACTTCCCGGCATAGATCTCTTGCCATTCGCATGGCGTGATTGAAAAGCCGCAAAGGGGAAAGGCCTCGCGAGCTGCGGCTCACGGATTCGCAATATCGTTGTCTCACGGAACGCAGCAGCGTTATGAAATATCGAATTTGGGTTTGATCCCGCAGTAATGATGCATTACAAAAATGACGTGCCGGTTGTGTGTTGAACAGCGAAGCACTGCGTATGCGGCAGGCGGTTGTTCTTGTTACGGGGGAGGGTCATCTCATCGTGACGTGTGTGGCTTCCCGGCATTGAGGGAGAAAAGCGATGAAACAGATGAGATGGAAACGGCGTGTTCAATTCCTGCTTGGACTGCTTGCGATTACAGCGGCAAGATCGTGGGCCATGGAAGAAGTCAGCCGCTCCGTTAATGCAGCCGGCGGAAGAAGCAATACCCCCCGCTACATCAACATTTCCGTATCGGGACTCGGCCTGCCGGTCGGCTTCGTCTCCGGTTTGTCCTATCTCAGCCACAGCGGATTTCTTCATCCAACCAACGATCTCGCCCCGTCCGGCCGGGATTCCGATACCGATGGCCTGACCGACTGGCAGGAGATTGGGGGTTCTTCCTTTGATCCCGCCACCTCCACCGATGCCTATGCCGCCGATTCCGATGGCGATGGATTTTCCGATGCCCGCGAGGCGCTCGCCGGAACCAACCCCATGGATGTGTCCAGCCTTCTTCAAATCACTCATTTTTGGCAAATGAATGGCTATCA
>CAZISY010000026.1:35123-43829 GCA_964542025.1 uncultured Verrucomicrobiota bacterium | reverse complement strand
GTTCCGGTCATTACCGATGCGCAGGAAACACGGATTCCATCGATGCTGCCGGAAGTGGTGGTTTATGCGGAGAGGCATCCGGAGTCCGAGGCGCTTCCGCCCGCCAATATCGAAGTGATGGACAGCCGCCAAATTGATCAATTGTCCGGGGATTGGATGACTGTGCTGAATCGTTTTCGGGGGATGACGATGCGGAGCATGACCTCGACGCCGGTGCAGATGGAGCCCGCATTGCGGGGATTCGGCGAGAATGCGCAGGGGCGTCTGCTGGTGCTGTATAATGGGATGCGGCTGAATCGTCCGGACATGGCGTCGCTTGATTGGCTGTCCATTCCCATGGATGAGGTGTCGGCCATCGAATTGGATCGCGGCGGCGCAGCGGCCATGTACGGGAATTACGCCCTGGCGGGTGTGATGCAGATTCGTACGGAGCCGGCGACCAATCCGTATACGCGGGTTGAGGCGGGAAGTTACGGGCAGTTCAGCGCGGCCGCAGGGGCGGGGCTTCAGGAAAAGGGGCATCGGGCATCGGTGCGCCTGCGTGAAGATGAGGGCAACGGCTATCGCGAAAACAGTGATTATCATGCCGCATCGATGTCCGGCGACTATGCGATTAAAACCAATGTCCTGCGTGCGGCATTCAATGGTTCGGTGCAGGATTTGTTTTATCAGTTACCGGGTCCGCTGACCAAAGCACAAATGCAGGCCGATCGGCGCGCGTCGGTGAATGGCAATGATTCCGTGCAGAACCGGCAGTACCGCGCGGGCCTTTCGGCGGAGGCGGCCGGGGAGGAGCAGTCGCTGCTGCTGGATGCCGGCTGGCAGCGCCGATTGATCGATTCGTGCATGAGCAGTTATCCGTCATTCAATGCCGTGGATTTGGACAGCGGTTCCTTTTCGCCGCGCTGGCACCGCAGCGAGGAGGAGTACTGGGACGTGTTGATCGGGGGCGATGGATATTATGACCAACTGCAGCAGACGCGGTATGAAGTAGCGGATTTTGCAAGTGAAACGGGTGATGCCGATGTTCGCAGAATGACCTGGGCGGGGTATGCGGCCGGAGGCGTGCGGCTTCCCATGGCGCTGCGGCTGAAGGTGTCCGGGCGCTGCGAGGAGGCGGTAACGGAGGCGGACATGCACTCGGCGGGAGAACGTACAGTGGACAGCGATGAAACCCAGCAGGGCGGCGCGTGGTCGGCGGAGTTAAGCCGCGAGTGGTCCGTGGCGCGGGTGTATGTTGGGTTGCATCGACTGTACCGGTATCCGTTCATTGATGAAATGGCCAGTTACTATGGCTGGGGCGATATGCTGTATCAGGATATTGATCCCGAACGCGGGATCAATCTGGAGGCCGGGAGCAGTTTGATGATCATGGAACACACGCAGCTTTTCCTGGAACTCTATCAACTCGAAATGGAGGATGAAATTGCCTACAATCCGGTCACCTTCCGCAATGAAAACATGGATGAAACGAGGCGGGTCGGGGCGTCGCTGGGGGTTCAGCAGGATGCGGGCAGCCTGGAATGGCATTCATCGGTTGATTGGGTTGATGCGCAATTCGTCGGCGGGATGTACGATGGCCGCGAGATTCCACTGGTGCCGGAGTATCTGCTGAAGGCTGGTGTATCCTGGGAGTTTTTGGAAGCGGTGACCGCCGGTTTGGAGGGGCGGTATGTCGGCTGTCAGAAAATGGGGGGTGATTATGCAAACACGGAAGAGAATTTGGAGGCCTATACCACGGTGGATACGACGCTAAGCTGGTCGCCGGTTCCCACGGTTTCTCTGTTTGGAGCTGTGTGCAACATTTTCAACGAGCAGTATGCGTCTTCCGCCTATTTGGGATATCCGGAAGCCGGTTATTATCCCTCCGCAGGGACGACGTGGAAAGCGGGCGCGCGAATTACCTTTTAAGTGCGGTCAGACGGCGAATCGGCGGTTACTTCGGAGAGGCGGCGGTGACCAGTTTCAAAATGTCTTTAAATTTCGGGTGGGTAGCTGCGCGCATCCATTCAAAGAGCGCCATTTCCACCGTGATGGGAATACAGGCTTCGGAATGGCAGAGGCGCTGGAAGGCCAGGTCGCGATCCATCGGGCGGCGGGAGCTGACGGCATCGCAGGCGATGAACACCTGATAGCCTCGAGTGAGCAGAAACTGAGCGGTTTGGCTGATGCAGATATGCGCTTCCAGCCCCGCCAGCACGATTTGCATGCGGTGCATTCGGCGAAGCGTATCGGTAAAGGCGGGCGCCTCGCAGCAGTTGAATGTGCTTTTGGAAATGATCGGTGCGTCTTTCAGGAGTTCGGCGAAGCGCGGCAGAGTCGGCCCGATTTTTTCCGGGATTTGTTCGGTGGCAATAATGGGTACATCCAGCAGGTGTGCGGCCCGCAGAAGAACATCAAGACGGTCATGCACCGATTCACAATCTGCAATGGATTCGGCCAGCCGCCCCTGCACATCCACAAACACCACGACAGAATCTTCCGTTGAGAGCATAGTCCGCCTTTCCCGGCTACCGCCAGACTTCATAGGCTTTTTCGTTTTTTCGCATAACATCTGCGCGACCATCGGTGGTGATGATTTGCGCGGCGTCATCCAGAATGATCAGTACCGGCAGGGTGGTGACGGCGAATTGCTGGCGGAGGCGGATTTGGCGGCTGCCGTCCGTATAGGGCAATGCCAGCCAGGGCATGTTCATTTCGTTGAGGTGGATCATCATGTCGTCGGCGCAGCGGTCTTCACTGACCAGGATCACTTCGAAGGGTTTGTGCTCCTGCGCCATGGTCTCGTAGAATTCGATCAGGCGGGGGGTGAAGTAGCAGCTTGGCGGATCCCACTGCGCGGCAAAATACAGGCCGATGAGTTTTTTCCGGAGCGAATCCGTCGGTTGCTCCGTGCCCAAATGGTCAACCAGCGAGGGCCCGATGAGTTCCTGAAGAGTGGAAAGCGGCGGCGGCTGGACAGCGGGCTCCTTGGAATTCGCGTCGTTTTTCCCGGAGCAGGAGGTCAGCGCAACGGCCAGCCCGATTCCAAAAAAAACAAGTGCCGCATGCGATACCTGATGCCTGTATGTATTCATGAGTGCAATCCGTAGAAAACTGCGCGTACGCTATGATGGAGCAGGGGAATCCGTCAATGGTTTATTGCGGCAGCCCGAGAACCGTTTGGGCAAATGGGGAACGACTCATGGTGCGCGTGTCAAATTCCACAAAAAAGTCAGAGCGGTCCCGTACGGCATCCCAATTGTGAGCCCGAATGCCGTAGACTTCCGATTGGAGCAGTACGAAGGCGTTCGGCTCTGCGTTGACATAGTTCTCGTCGTGCGGCGGTCCGCGCATGACATTGATGGGCAGCGTAAATTCCTGTTCGCCGCCGGCGCGGACGACTCGGCATCCGGGTCCTGTCCCGGCCACGCCCTGATGGCCGCGGACGCCGGTCTGCGCCCAGGGCATTGCGCGATTCGGGGTGAGAATGATACGAAGCGTATTACTGCCTTCGGGCAATTCCAGTCCGGTGACTAAAAGCGAGAGCGGATGAAATTTGCTTTGCGTGATTTTGCCGTTCACGAGGACCTGTCCGGCGCCGTTATTCACGGAGCCCAGCAGATACCGATTTGGATTTTCATAAAACCACGCCAGCTGTTCGGCCTGTTGGCGGGCCGCTTCGCCGTGCGTTCCGGCGAGGAAGGGCGCATAGGCATCATTCGGCAGCGGCTCGTTCAAAAGTCTCTGGTATTCCAGACGGCGAAGCAGGAGTACGCCGGCATTCGTGGAAGACGCGTTGGTTTCGAGCCATTCATCAATCTGGCGTATGCAGGCCCGGTAATCGCGGGTGCGTTCGAGTTCAATCAGCTGGATCATCAGTGAATAGGATTCATACGGATTGGGTTCGGCGGCGGTGTCTTTACGGAGGGCGCTGTCGGGCACCGCCTGGGGCGTGTCGAGATAGAAAAAGGCCGTGCTGCGCATGGTTCCGGCGCTGACATTTTGGTCGCCGCGCTCAATGGTCATGGAAAATTCGCGCTCGAAAGGAACGGCGTCATGCAGGTGAAAGCGGTACTGAGCGGTGCGGAACGGATAGCGGTCCAGCACCCCGCTGAGCGGCGAGAACGAGCAGCCCCGGTAATACCAGCCGCCGTTGAAATAGTCTTCAAGTCCGGTGCCGCTTTGGCGGCGGCCATCTACGGACATGACTTCATCGCCTTCCAGAATCCACCAGCTTTGGTCCATGGAGGTGACGCCCAAATAGCAGCCGATGTATTTGCCCTTGCCGCGCAGCGAGGCGAAGGTGTGCGGAATGCCCTTCATTTCGGGGCCGGATTTGTTCCAGAGCGCATGCAGATATCCATCGTCATTCAGACGTGGTGCGGTGGTTCCCGGATTGAAGTCAACCAGTACGGCATGGGGCGACAGGTTGTTCAGCGTGATGCGGAGTGATTGCCTGAACGAAAGCGGCAGGTGGCAGAGGTAGCCGTCGTCCACGCTGCTCAGGGCCAGACAGGATAAATTTCTTTTACGCCAGGCATTGCAAAAAAAGTCACCGATCGGCACGGAAACCGACGCCTGGGCCAGATCGTCATAGCTGATTTGGAGGATGATTTGCTGCAACAGGGCGTTTCGGGCGCTTTGAGAAAGTGAGTCATCCTGCGGATGAATCCGGATGGACCAGTTTGTGAGGGCGGCCGGGCCCGTAGCGGTGTAGAGGATCTGTTGCGTTCCGGCGGCGATTTGCAGGGGGGGATTGGAAAAGGAGAGCGGGCAGTCCGTTTTAAGCGAGGCGGTCAGTGAGGCAGACACGGCGTCCCGATGGGCGGCGAAGTCCGGCGGCAGTGTTTCCGGAAAGGTTTCCAGCGGTTCAGAAGAGAGTCGGTAGTTGGCCTGAACATATAATCGGCGCGGCCCCCAGTACCGGTGAACCGGCGGTTGCGGCGCTTCAATGCGCAGGTTTTTGGCAAAGGTCAGTGGGACGTAGGACCACCAGCACTGATTGACGTGTTGTGCGAAGGGATAAACAAACGGCTCGAATCGGGCCCCGAAGAGTTCATCCACCACGCGTTCAATGCGCGGCGTTTTTTCAAAGTCGAAATAAAAGCGGATCGGAAAATCTTCATCCACGCCGGTCATCCAAAATCGGTCCAGAATGCCGGGGCCTTTCAGATCGGCCAGGACCACCCAGCCTTTCTCCCGGGACTGGCTCTGAAAATTATTGTAATCGTTATTGGCGCCTGCGGGATCCGCCGTGGAGAGGTACCCGGTTTTTTCGGAGGTGATCGAGGCGAAATGGCGGGCATCCGCCAGAGCGTCGAAGGCGTCCAGCCAGCTTGTTCCCGGTTTTCGGGTCGAGGGGGCGCAGGCGGTGAGGCCCAGCATGAGGATCAGCGGTAAATAGCGTCTTGTATTTAATTGCAAATTCATGCGCGGTACTTAGCATATACGGATTATTGCGTATATAAAAAATCCGGAATGACAGGCGTTTACACGGGTTTTGGATGAGACAGGCAGGCATGATCGAAAATAAGAAAAAGCCGAAATTGGCGCTGTGGTTCCGGTATGGGCCGGCGGAACATGCGGAATTATTTCACGCACTGCCGGGAATCATTGCCAGGCTCGCCGAACACTTCGATGTCTACTACATCGGGCTGACCAGTCGGGAGAAGCCGGAGGTGCCGGAGTCGATACGGGCTCATGCGCATGTGATACAGTTGCCGATCACAATCACCAGGCGGGACAACGGCGATAAGGCGCGCAAAACAGTGTTATGGATTGCTCTGACTCCAATGCTGGCTGCATGGAGTTTGCTGATGGGCATTCGTTTCGTGTACGTGGATGAGACGCTTCCGCTGGTGATGCCGATCGGCCGTTTGTTTTTTCGAAATCGGATCACGATGACACTGGCTGACCTTTTTCTGGAACAGTATTTATCGCGCGGCGCCTTGAAAAAACTTTTGCAGCGGATGATTTTTGCGTTGGATTGCCGCGCCTGGCGGAAAGCGTCGTTTGTATTCACGCGATCCATCAGCGCGGGCAGCCATCTGAGTCGTTTCGGCATTGCCCCGGAGCGGATTCACTATGCCTACGATGCCGTGGATGAAGAGCTGTATCATCCCTATGATCGCGCGGAATGCCGGCGTCTCTGGGGTTGGGGGGACGAAGATCTTGTCATGGTGTATCACGGGGTGCTGAATCCGGCCAAAGATCTCGACACCGTACTGGATGCGCTGCCTGACGTGGTGGCGCGGTATCCGCATTTTCGTTTTCTGGTCATCGGAAACGGACCTGATGAGGCGCGACTGCGGGAAAAGACGATGCGGCTTGGTTTGGAGCGGCAGGTGCAGTTCGCGGGTTATGTGGAGCCCCGACGGGTGGCTACGGCGCTGGGCGGAGGAGACATCGGGTTGATTTCCCGCAAGGCGGATTTGGGCAGTCAGCTGGTCATCACCAGTGTGTTGGGACATTGCCTGGCCTGCGGTATGGCGGTGTTGGCGGCGCGTACGGATGGTATTGCGGAACTCATCACGGACGGTCAATCGGGCCTGCTCTTTGAGCCGGGCCGTGTGGATGTATTCCGGGAAAAGTTGCTGCTGCTTTGCGGCGACTCCGCGCTGCGCCGGCAGTTGGCCGTGGCCGGCCTGGCCACGGCGCAGAGTCGCCTGTCGCTGGAAGAAACGATTACGCGCAATACGGAGCCGATCATTCAGCAGTGGGGCGCCGGCGTCTGAACAGCAGAGACAATACAGCCAGCGCGGTGACGGCATAGGCCGTCAACTGGAGTGCGACAGATCGGTTGGACGGGCTGTAAATCAATTCCACCACATGGTCCCCGGCAGGAACGGAAACCGCCTGGCAAATGAAGTCGGCGCGCAAAACGGGCGTCGGGGCCCCATCCACGGTGGCAATCCAGTCCGGGTCGTATTTATCAGCGGCACGCAAATAGCCGGCGGCGTCGGCATGAACCCGCAAACGCGAACGTTCCGGACGGTGCTCCATCACTTCCACGGTGCCGCAGATGCCGGAACCATTCAGAAGGGGGGCGTCAGTCTTCTCTGAGAGAATGAGTTTTTCGAACGGTTTCCAATCATTGGAAGTCAGGCGGTTCAGCGCTTCGGCATTGCTCAGACGCTCCGCCCCTCCGATCACCGCATAGCGGGGAGACGCCGCGCGGCTTTGAAACAGCGTGTGACTTCCTTTGCTGTGAACCGATACGGACAGCCGGCCATCATACGAAGGCGTCACATCGAAGCGCAGGCACGGGAGATATTGTCCGGGGGGGAGTTGGCTTTCGATGGAGGAGGGCGCCAGCAGAAAGCCGGCGGCCGAGAGTTGCCAGAGGCGGATCGGGGTGCGGCCGAGTGCCTGGAGAATTTGTTTATAGTCCTCGGGCATGCGCGGCATTTGAGCGAAGTTGAAGGAGAGGATTTGGTGATAGGGGAATAAATAGGTCAGCCAAAGATTGTAGAATCCGTCCTGAGTGACCATGGCCACCCGCTGGTCTCCGAGATGGTCCCGAAGATAGTCCGTGACGGCGTTGTCCGCGATGTAACTTTCCGGCAGCGTTTGCACGTAGTGGCGGGAAAGCAATTTGGCATCCAGCAGAACCGCTGCGACCAGAAGCGTGATCCAGACGGCACGGTACGGACGTAATTTTGCGAGCGTCTTCAGGCAGTAGACGGCCGCAAAAAAGGTGAGCAGGCCTGAGAGCAGGGCGGCATGGAGCAGCGCATGACTTTTGTTGCGTACAATCACATCTACCGCCTGCTGAGGCCAGCCTGCGTTCAGGAGCGCCGCCGCGCCGCCGCGTCCGATGGACATGAGCAGCAGCAGGATCGTTACGGCGGAAAGCGCCCAGAAGAAGCGGGAAAGAATCGGCGTCTTTTCTTCCCGGAGGCGCGTAAACAGCAGATCGGCCCCGAATGCGGTGAGAATGCCTGCACCGGCCTGAAAGATCTGCAAAAACTTATTCGGGTTGCGGATATCGTGAATGAGGGGCAGCTGCCAGAAGAGACGGTACAGCGGTGTGAATTTTCCAAACGCAAGAAACAGGGCAGCCAGCGTGGCGGCACTCCAGAAATAAACGAGACGGCGCCGGGGATCGCGTCGGGCGGCAAAGAAGGCGAAGAGGGCCAGTCCGAGCGGTATGATTCCGAGGTAGGTGTCTTCCAATTTGAAGTTCATGAAGCCCTGACGGGTTTGTTCCCAGCCGGCGCTGCGTCCCATGCGTCCCCAGTAGGGACCGTCGGGTTCGCCGCTTCGCCATCCGGTGTAGCCCGGGGCAATAAAGGCAATCAACTCATCCGGCGGGAAACTCCATTGAGTGCAGTATTCCCATTGCGCGGCATCGCCTGTTCCGGACACTTCTGCCGTGTCGGCGATGTTTTGCCGGAAAGCGCTCTGGAGCGCAAAGGCCGCGATCAGCAGGGCGATTAAGGGGATGGGCGCCAAATACCCAATGTGACGGAGAAGCTGTCCGGACTGTATCCATTGAAAGACGGCATACGCGCCGAGGAAAAGACCGAAAAACAGGGCCACATCCTGCTGCTCCAGGAAGATCAGCCCCAGCAGACACCCGGTAATGACTGACCATTCCCAGCGTTTCTTTTCAAAAAGCAGGTCGATGCTCGTTAACGTGGTGAAAAAGAGAAAAATGATCGCGAACTTGCGGATGTGGCCGGCATAAACCAGGGTGAAATTACTTCCCAGCCAGAATGCCGC
>CAZISY010000026.1:18953-35023 GCA_964542025.1 uncultured Verrucomicrobiota bacterium | reverse complement strand
GTTTGGTGAAATACGACGCCGGCGAAGAGCAGCAGCACGACCGCCAGCGCCAGATAACGTGAAAAATTCTTAAACGACAAAGCAGTCATGAAACGTCTCTCCCGATATGTTTATGATGTGATGCAGGGCGGGCAAAAATGGCGGAGGGAGAGGGATTCGAACCCCCGGACCCTTGCGGGTCGCCGGTTTTCAAGACCGGTGCCATAAACCAACTCGACCATCCCTCCAAAAAGACAAGTCCAATCGCGCTCAAGCAGGGCGAAGAAAGCAAATGCCCCTCATGAAGTCAAGAATGGACAAAGCGTCCGTTGCGCTGAAACAATTTCCCATCCACATAGATGGCTCCGCCTTTGCGCAGATCCTTAATCATATCCCAATGGAGCGCGGATTTATTTTTCCCGCCGGCCTCCGGATAGGCGGCCCCCACGGCCAGATGAATCGTCCCGCCGATTTTTTCATCGAACAGAATGTTCTTGATGAAACGCTGGATGTTTCGGTTGGTGCCGATGCCCAGTTCACCCAGTCGGCGCGCGCCGGCATCCATGTTCAGCATTTCGAGCAGGAACGGTTCGTTTTTCGCGGCGGTGGCTTCGACCACTTTTCCCTTTTTAAACACCAGCCGTATGCCGTCGATTTCACGTCCGCCGTGGCAGACCGGATAATCGTATCGGATGGTTCCCTCGGCGGAATCATCTACCGGGGAGGTGAAAATTTCGCCGCTGGGCATGTTGCAGGTGCCCGCGGAGTTGACGAAGGTACGGCCTTTGACGGATAGCGTCAGATCCGTTTCCGGGCCGACGATGCGTATTTGATCCGCCCCGCGCAGTTGGGCGATCAGTTTATCCTGTTGCGCGGCCAGTTGATTCCAGCATTTGATCGGGTTCTTTTCATCGGAGAAAGTGGCGTGATAAACGAAGTTTTCAAAATCGGTCAGGCTCATTTCGGCATCCTGCGCGAAGGCCGCCGTGGGGAAGAGCGTGAGTACCCAGGGCTTGGCCAGCAGGCGTTCTTTCCAGGGACGCATCGTGGCAGTGTATTGCGCCTGCTTTTTTGGATCGGCGGCAGAAAGGGCGCGCGTGTTCGAGCTGGAAATGATGCGGATGGAGGAATCCATATTTTTGGCATTGGCCAAACGGTAGGGCGGCAGCGTGGCGAGTTGTTTCGGGGTGGCGTTTTTGAAAAAAATCTCCTGCGTGCATTCCGGCATCATGCGGAGTTCCGGATTGGCGCCGGCGCGGAGAATCGCTTCATAAAGAGCGACAAAGAGCGGTTCGGCGTCGGAAAAACCGGAGACTTCGATGGTCTGGCCGGGTTGAGTCGGCAGGGAATAATGAACAAGCGTTTGGGCTAACTGCGTGATGCGCGTATCCATGAAAATCCTTTCATTGGTTTTCGCCCGCTATGAGCGAAATCCGGGTGGCGTGAAATCTCTTTCGAGATTGAAAATAAGAAACCCGGCGGCGAATGACAATACGCAAGTCTGAGTCAAAGCCGGCGATAATGATCCTCAATCAAAGCTGCTCCACTCTTTCGTGTTTCCGAGAAAATTCCATCCACTCATCAATCCTCCTGGATCGGAGAACGTGATCGAAAAATTTGTGACATGGGAATGGTAGTGCAGGTTTCCACCGTTCAGGACTTCCGGCAGATCTGATTGATCAATTATTCCGACGAGATCGGCAGGGTATGATCCGTTCTGTTCTTTTTACCTGATCCAATCGCTCCGCCAGTTGTTCGCAGTAGGTTTTAGCTTTCCGGATCTCTCTTTGATTGAGAAACCCTCCCATATAGATAGACGTCCACGTGGAGCCAATGACAAGTGACACGAGCATAATCCATTGGCCAATATCAATCATGAAAGAATTGGGCTTTCGGTAGGCGATGGCGAGGAAGATGCCAGAGAAAATGAAAAGTGGTACTGCGATCCATAAACAGGCGGCGAGGATCAAGATGTCGAACATGAATCGCCCGTGTCCAATCAGCGTCAGTACGACATTGATTCCGATGCCTGCGAATATGCCAAGGAGTGCTTTCATGTCATCTTCACGTTGATCCGGCGTTACGGATTTACGGAGCCGGAGCCGGAGCCGGTGTGGGCGTCGGTGAGGGTGCGGGGGTGGGGGCGGTTCGGCGGGTGATGAATTCGCGGGCCAGTTGGCGGTAGGCGGCGGCGCCGGTACAGTTTTTGTCGTAGGCGATGATGGGGAGCCCGAAACTGGGCGCTTCGCTGAGCCGGACGGTTCGGGGGATCAGCGTTTCGAAGACGCGCGGTCCGAAGTGACGACCGACTTCCTGCACGACCTGCTGTGCGAGGTTGGTTCGTCCGTCATACATGGTCATGACAATGCCTGCGATTTCGAGCTCGGGATTCGCGCCGCTGGTGCGGAGCTGCGTGATGAGGCGGTTGATGACGCTGAGCCCTTCAAGGGCGTAATATTCACATTGGATGGGGATGATCAGACGGTGGGCGGCTGTGAGTCCGTTCATGGTCAGAATGCCCAGCGAGGGAGGGCAGTCGATCATGATGCAGTCGTAGATGCCCTGGGCGCTGATGGGTGCGATGGCATTACGTAGGCGGTGCAGGTAGTTATCCATGCGGGCGATATCGACTTCAGCGCCGGCCAGATCAGTTTCCGAGGCAATGATGTCGAGATGGTCAATGGGTGTGGATTGAATGATGTCAGGCTCCAGACGTCCGCTGAGCAGCGAGGCATAGATGCTTTTGCCGGCTTTTTTTTCGACGCCGACTCCGCTGGTGGCGTTGGCCTGCGGATCCAAATCGATCAGCAGTATTTTTTTACCGCGTTCGGCGAGGCATGCGGAAAGGTTGACGGCCGTGGTGGTTTTCCCGACGCCGCCCTTCTGATTGGCAAAAGCATAGACCATGGTATTCATGGCGGGGGAGTATGCGCAGAGGCCGGAGGAAATTCAATCCCTTAGCGAAGTGGAAATTTTGCCCGGTTACCGAGTCGGGGATGACGTATTGGCTTGCTGATCGGCAGCGCGTTTAATACATAGGGACGTATTCGCGCGTGGTTCTGTACCGCATCGGTGTCCGCATGACATCGGTGATAGCATTAGGAGACCTCAGAATGAAAAAGACGGCATTTACACTGGTTGAGCTGTTGGTGGTGATTGCGATTATCGGAATCCTGGTGGCGATTCTGGTTCCTACGGTGGCGAGCGGGATGGAGAAATCCAGAAAAGTGAAGTGCATGGCTCAGCTTCGTCAGATTTCCATCGGCGTACAAACCCAGTTTGACGAAACCAAGCGCTATATGCCGTTCCGGAAAAACAAGGAAAATTCCGGGCAGGCCTGTTATGATTTGCTTCCGTATGTGGGAGATGATCCTTCTGTTTTCCGGTGTCCTTCCCAGTCGTATCCTCAGAAGAAAGCTGAATTTCTGATCAAGGATGTGGACGATACGGGGGACGACAAGGGCGTCTATTCCGATTACGAATTCAACGGGTTCCTGTGCAGTTGCGATGCCCGCGGGGATGCTCCGAAAAGTCTGATTGAGGATTATTCCCTCGCCGCCATTGCCTATGATTGGCCGTACATACCCGATGGCTCGCTGGGTAAGCGCGCGCACAAAGGCGGGATCAACATCGCGTTTATGGATGGACACGCCGCCTGGGTGGAAGATGCGGATCTCTATGCGGAGACCGATACCACCAACAGCTTTTACCGCAAGGGCCACACGGTTGCCGAATGGGAAAAAAATTAACCTTCACGATCTATTATAGTAGCGGGACACGTAAATGAACGAATTGATCAAGAGCATCATCAGCCGTCGCACCATTCGAAAATTCAAACCGGGCGCCCCGGTATCGAATGAGGTCATGGATTCACTGGTCCGCGCGGGTATGGCGGCGCCGACGGGATTTGATGCCCGACCCTGGCATTTTGTGACGATTCAGGACGCAGACGTGATGCAGCGCCTGGCGGCGGCCATGCCGGGGTGCGATTCCTGTGCGCTCACCGCGTCGGCGGTGTTGGTGTGTGCCGATCCGACCGGGGAGAAACTGCCCGGCATCTGGGTGCAGGATTGTTCCGCCTGTGCCCAGAACATTCAGTTGGCGGCTCATGCGCAGGGGTTGGGTGCCGTATGGCTGGCCATCTATCTGGTGGAAGAGCGTGTTCAAGCGATTCGACGCATCCTGAACGTTCCCGATCCCATCATTCCCTTTGCGCTCATTCCCGTGGGGATCCCGAATGAGACCGGCAACCTGATGGAACGCCATATCCCGGAACGGGTTCATCGCAACCGGTGGTGAACGACCGTTGTTCCGTCCATAACCTCATTAAATCTATTCAAACGGTGTGTTTAGACCGTTTGGAATGTTCGTGTTCACAATAACGGACCAACTCCGAATCAAACCACCTTATCCTTGCCTGGCGGCAGGCATCCTGCTTGCCTCATGGCGTATAAATGGCTGCTAAAGATGTTCAAAGATGCGCAACAATAGATGTTTAAGCGCTTTACAGGCTGGACCTTAATGTGTACCTCTACGGTAGGCACAGAGATGCGTCCGGAGGTGGTCAAAAGAGGTGAACGAGCGAAAACAAGCGGAATGGAAGGTGCGGATACAGAGTGAGGTGACGCCGATTTGCCGCGGCAGTGATCGAGTGGAAACAAGGGTTTTAGGGAGCGTTTCGCCATCGTGCGAAAGGTGAGGTGCATCATGAAAAACATACGCGCAGTATTTCGGGGAGTGCATGCGCAGCGTCACGGCACCAGGGGATTTTTTGATGGATGCGTTTTTCCAATCGTTGGAAAAATAGCGGGGCTTTTTTCCAATCATTGGAAAAATGATAAGACTGCAAACGCTGGTCATGAAACGGCACTTGCCCCCTGTTGCTCTTTGCCATGCACGCACTACGCTGACCCCATTATTCCACGCATAGTGCTGATACTCGCAGTATTTGTTGGATTTCTTCCAAATTCCTATGGGTGGAGCTGGCCTCAGTGTCGAAATACAAGTGGCGGTTCGCCGGAACAGCCAAGTACTCTTTATTTGGGTGATACAGGAACCTTTGGACATGATTCGTGGACCACAGTTGATGGCACTTGGGCCTATTGGAGTGTCTATATTCGCCAAGGCAATTCCGATGTTAGCGGAGGAACGGGAGGAAGTGAATCGGGACCAGCCGGTGATGTTGAGCACAAAACCCAAACGTCTCCCCGTTTTACCGCAACGGGAACATGGTATTGGGGCATGAGAGTTCGGTATCCTGATGCAGGTGGCACGACGGCGTGGTACTGCCGAAATGATGCCAATTGGGCTAATATGTATGGTACGCCGGACGCCAATTTAACGGTTTCCGTCACGGCCCTTTCCAACCCGCTCAATACCAATTCAAGTGCGCACGCCACCTATCCGGCGACGGCGATCACCCTGGCGTGGACGGAATGGAACAGTAAAAATGTCATGGTGGTTCGATCGACGAGCTCCAGCGCTGCGGGGAGTCCGACGCAGGGCGCTACCTATTCTGCCGGCAATACATTCGGTGATTGGACGGTGGTTTCGGGGAGCGCAGATGGCGGAACAGTGGATGCGACAGGTTTACAGCCGAATACGACGTATTATTTCAAATTCTACAGCGTAAATAATTCGTACTATTCCGAGGGCGTGGGCGGGGTGAGTCGCACCACGGCCAAGCCGAAGAGCCGGAATTATGGTGACGGAACGGATCCTCGCCAACCGGCCACGCTGTATTTGGGGGATACGGGCGATGCGGGCGCCTTCGGTTGCAAATCATACGGGGATATTGCATCGGGTTCATCGGCGGCGGGTTGGTATGTCCGGATTAAAAAAGCGGATGGCAATTTGGCAAGCGGCGCGAGCGAAGGCTCCACAGGCGGTTCGGGAAGCTCGGAGAATAAAACCGCCACGGCGCCGCGCTTCACAGAAACCGGTACCTGGTATTGGGGTATGCGAGTGGACTACGGCACCTACGGGAATTGGTATTATCTGGCCGATCAGGATGCCAATACGGATATGAGCCCGACGGGTGGAGTTTCGACGCTGACGGTGACGGTGAGCGCTTTGAACAATCCGACGGCGACGGCCGCCGTGACGAATACAGCGAATCCCAATTCGGCATTGAACTTGAGTTGGTCGAAGGATGCGCAGGGGCACGATGTGATGATCGTGCGCCACACGGCGGATTCCTGGACGGCGCCCACGCCGGGGCAGTCCTACAGCGTCGGCAATTCGATTGGCTCGGGTACGGTGGTGTATAAGGGAACGGCCACGAGTTGCACCGACAGCAGTTTGAGTTCCGATACGACCTATTATTACAAAATTTACTCGGAGAACTGGAGCTATTATTCCAGCGGATCGTCCACCCTCAGCGGAACAACAGCATCGCGGACCCCGCTCAATGTGTATTTGCGCAGTGAAACCAGTTCGAGCTACTGGTGGAATGATGCGGGCGGAATTGCGTATCCGTGGTGGTATGATTCCAGTGCATTTTCTTCAAACCGTCCGGATTATTCGGGGCCGAATATCGTGATTTTCGATACGACCAATGCGTTGGCCACAATTGTCAATGGCGCCTGGTACGATGTGAACCAACTGCTGTTCTGGGGATCGTCGGGGGATCGGACATTTACGACGTCGGAGGGCGGCGGGCTGAATTTCAAGGGCAGCGGCGCGAAGGTTGAAAATACGGATACGAGGACGATGACCTTCAACGTGCCGGTCAACCTGAGTGCGGCAACGCAGATCAATCCGGTGAATGGCGATTTGACGTTTGGTCACAACATTACCAATAACGGGTACGCGATTTCCGTGTATGGCGAAAACTCCAAGATGCTTCGTCTGAACGCTGTGGTGTCCGGTACGGGCGGGCTTTCGCTTCAGGAATACAGCAAGGTGCGGATTGGCGCGGCCTCGACCTATTCCGGCAATACGGAAATCGATAACGGCGAGTTGTGGATCGGCTCCGGGGGCAGCCTTGCCACTCCGATGATTTATGTGGGTACCGATGCGGAAACGCCTGAAGAAGCGAAGCTCTGGATTGAGACGGCAGGGATTACACTGGATGAGGACATTACGGTGCGGGGAAGCAATCTCTGGAACCGGGTGATCGGCGGATTGAACGACTCCGGCGCAGTGACGTTCAGTGGCGACATTACGGTGAACGACCATGTGATTTTGGAGGCCAATAAGTCCGGCGGTACGGTGAACTATTCCGGCGCCATCAGCGGGACGTCGGGCGATCATGTCGTTATTCGCGGGCCGGGGACCATCACCGTCAGCCAGGCAAACAGCTATCCGGGCAATACGCTGATCGACGGCGGCATTCTGTCTGTTCCGGCATCCGGTTCGCTGGGCAGCGGGGGCACGGTCGAGTTGGGCAGCGCCGTGTACACCACCAATGCCGCGAAACTACAGCTCAGCGAAACGACCGGCGGTTCCGTGCTGACCAATAATATCACCGTTAGGGACAGTGATAACGTCGGTGAGCGCAGAACGCTGGAAAGTCTGAACACGTCAGGAACAGCCACGATTCTCGGCGGCATTGCACATGATAACGCGGGCGACAATCTGCGGCTCTATGTACCGGACGGCGGAACCCTGGCGCTTTCCAACGCCATCACCGGCGCCGGGCAGCTCTGGCTTGATGCAATCGGCACCATCCGATTGGCCGGGAACAGCACATTCAGCGGCGGCTCCTACATTGACCGCGGGACGGTACACCTTACGCACAATAACGCGGCGGGATCCGGCGCCATCTATTTGGGCAAGGCCACCGACTCCAATTATGATCCGGTGCTGCGGCTGGCGGCGGGGTTGACGGTTCCGAACAACATCACGTCGCGCCCGACGGATGGCGATGTGGTTTCCATTGAGACGGATTCCGGATCGGGTGATGTCACGCTCAGCGGTACCCTGACGCTGACGAAGGATATTGAAGAAACGACCGATACCCGCGTGACCTACATCAGCAACAATCTGGCGTCCGGCAGTGTGGTGATTGACGAGCTGAACCTGGGCGGCGGTTCAACGGGAACGGATAACCGCTTCATCTTTATTGATGGTCCGATAACGATCAGGGATGTCGTGAATCCGCCCGCTACCGCGCACCAGGGGTTGGTCATGCGCCTGGCCCCGGAACAGGACGGCACCCTTACGCTGGACGGCGCCATGAATGCCAATTTCTATTTGGATTCCGGCAGCGTGATATGGGGACAGAACTTCACGCTCGGCGCCGGCGCTTCGGAATTTCAGGTGGGCACAACGGATAACGAGGGCGAAGCAGACAAAGATGCGTCCATTGCGTTCACGGAGGCCGGGGATTACACGGTCGACTTCATTGTGGGGTTCCGTACGAACGCCGCGGGAGTCACCGGTACCCGCCTGATGGAATTCAAGCACGCAACGGGGACGATCACCGTGGATGGCGCCGTTACCCTGCACCAAACCGATGGCGCCGGAAAATATCTCTACCTGAGCAATGTGCAGCCGGTGGAAGTGACCGGATCGATTTCGGGGCCGGCGGGCATTCGCAAAGAGGGAACGGGATATCTGACGTTCTCCGGCAACGCCAGTTACGAAGGCGACACCTACGTGGACAACGGCACGCTCAAGCTGGGCAACTTCTCGGGCGACGTGGGGACGATTTATCTGAACGGCGCGGCCAACAATACCACGTTGTATATCCAGCCGGGTGCGGTGTCGGAAGTGCCGGTCCGTTCGCTGGCCGGTGCCGGAACACGGACCATTGGAACGGATGAAGCCGGTGCGGATGCCACATTCAAAGCCACGATCATGGTGTCGAATGCCATGACCACGTTCACGGCGCCCGCCTCGCAGACGATTATTTTTGAGACGCCCGGCATCATCACCGGCACCGGCGGAATCACCAAAGCCGGCGCGGGCACGGTGGCTTTCCGCGGAGCCAATGATTATTCGGCACTGACCGAGGTGGATGCGGGCATTCTGAGTGTGGAACATGCCAATGCGCTGGGCACCACAGGAGAGAGTACCCTGGTGGCGGATGGCGCGGCGCTGGAAATCAAGGGCGGCATCACGACGGCGGCAGAGCCGCTGACGCTGAACGGCGCCGGCGCGACAGCGTCACCGGGCGGCGCGCTGCGCAGTACCGGTGGCGCGAATAATTATGCGGGTGCCGTGACGCTCGCTTCGGCATCGAGCATCGGCGCGGATTCAGGAACTTGGCTCACCAACAGCGGAACCATCAGCGGCGGATTTGCCCTGACAAAAGTCGGGGCGGGTCGGTCGGTGCTGACGGCTGCCAATTCTTTCAGTGGCGGATTGAATGTGAATGCGGGTTATCTGCGGTTGCAGGGGAATGCGGCAGCAGGCGGCGCGGATGGTATTACGGTGAATTCGGGCGGCACGCTGGAGCTGAATCAAAACCTGACCTATGCCAATACCATCACACTGAATGGCTTGGGCGTGGATAACGGAGCGTCGATTGATGCGTATACCGCTTCGACGTTATCAGGGGATATCACGCTGACAGCCGACTCGAAGATCCGGAGAATAGAGGCCAACTCAGGCGATTTGCAGTTGAGTGGTGACATTGATGCAGCGGGATATACCCTGTACATTACGAACAATGGCACATCCCGTGAAGTCAGAATGGCCAGTCCTGGATATTTGTCCGGCACAAAAACCGATGGAGACGGCAGTGTACATAAAACCGGAGCGGGCTACTTCCGCATTCGCCCCAGCACGGGCTTCACTGGAAACCTCGTTCTCCAACAGGGGGAGATACACCAGGAAGCGGGCACCTATCCGGCGACTGGTTTGATCATCATGAAAGATGGAACCACCTATCGCACCGAGTCGACGTCAGCCCGTACGGCTCAGAAGCCCACGCGTATTGACGGCAATGTGACGCTGGGGCATTCCGGGGGCGGCGCGATGACATTCTCCGGGGCCATGAGCATGAATGACGGTACGCGTACCCTGACGATTCCCAATACAAACATCATCAGTGGCGTGATTTCCGCCGGCGGCCTGACGAAATCGGGCGCGGGAATGCTGACGCTTTCCGGAGAGAATACCTATGCGTCCGGCACCACGATCAGCGCGGGTACATTACAGATCGGCGCGGGAGGAACGAGCGGTTCGGTCGTGGGTGATATCGTGGACAATGCCTCGCTGATCTGGAACCGATCGGACTCGCTGACGAATGCGGGGGCGATCAGCGGTACCGGATGGATGACGAAGCTGGGTGCCGGCACGCTGACGCTGTCGGGCGCGAATTCCTACGCGGGCGGTACGCTGGTGAGCGCGGGCACGCTGGAAGGCAGCACGACCAGTTTGCAGGGCTACATCACCAACAATTCAGCCGTCATCTTTGATCAGGCGGGCGACGGAACCTACAGCGGCATCCTCTCCGGCACAGGCACGCTGGCTAAGCAGGGCGCGGGCGAGGTGACGCTGAGCGGCGCCAACACCTATTCCGGTGCGGGCACCATTGAGGCGGGAACGCTCAAGATCGCGCACAATTCGGCGTTGGGCACGGCCGTGGGCACGACCGTTTCCGATGGGGCCACCCTGGCGGTGCAGGGAGGGATTACCTCGGCGGAAGCCCTGAGCATGCGCGGTACGGGCGACAGCGGCGCCGGAGCGATCAACAGCATCAGCGGAAACAATACGTTCTCGGGCGGCATTACGTTGACGTCGGCCGCTGAAATTCAGGTGGATGCGGATACGTTAACGCTCGGCGGCGTGGTGAACAGTGAATCCGTGGTGCGCAACCTGACCAAGACCGGCGCCGGTACACTCACCCTCTCCGGGGATAATACCTTTGTCGGCCAGTTCAACATTGAAGAAGGCGTGGTTTCGGTCGCGAGTGTGTCCGCCACGCGGGATGCGGCGCAGCCGTTGGGTGCAGCGATAGGCACGCGTGATATTTATATGGGTTCAGCCAATAATAAAGGCGTGCTGCGCTATACGGGCGCGACAGGGGAGTCGGCCAAATACTTTGGAATTCTGAATTCGTGCACCGGCGAAATTGAGGTGGTGGAGAGCGGGACGACTCTGACCATCAGCGGCCAGATTCGTGACGGCGGCACGACCGCCACCCTGATCAAGAGCGGAGCCGGTACGGTGGTGTTCTCCAGCGCACACACCAATGTCTACGGCGGCCTGACGCTCGTGAGCCAAGGCGTTCTTCGTGCGACGGATCCGAATTCGCTGGGCAGTGGAGGCGGCAGCGTTGCTCATGCAAGCCGTGTGGCATCGGGCGCGGCACTGGAATTGCAGGGCGGTTTCACGATTGCCGAGCGCATGTATCTTAACGGCGATGGTATCGCCTCCGGCGGTGCGCTGCGCAGTCTGTCCGGCGCGAATACTAATTCGCAGGATATTTATATGGAGTCGGCGGCGGCCATCGGTGTGGATGCGGATAGCCTGACACTGGCCGATACGATTCAGGGCTCTGCCAATCTGACTAAGGTGGGCGATGGAATGCTCATGCTGACGCCGATTAACACCATGTTCACCGGAAAAAATATTGTGAATGCCGGTACGCTGGGCTTCCAGAGCGGCGAGACGCGTCTGGGCGCCACGCCTGCGGAATATGTGGCCGACCAGGTTACGCTGAATGGCGGTACGCTGCATTTGGCCGGCGATTCGAATCAGGGACTCAGTGAAAACCGGGGTATAACACTGGGTGCAGGCGGCGGTGCGCTTTCTGCGGATGCCGCCCGTACGCTGACCGTTAATTCCATCGTCACCGGTGCCGGCTCTCTGGGCAAGTCGGGAGATGGCGCGGTGGTGCTGAATGCGGACAATACCTATGCGGGCGACACGACGGTGAGCGCGGGCACACTGCGCATCGGATTAAGTGAACGCATACCCAACGGTTCGGCGCTGACGGTGGGCGCGTCCGGCACGTTTGATTTGGCTAACAGCAATGAAACCGTGGGTTCGCTGGCGGGTGAGGGCGCGGTGTCGCTGGGCAGCGGGACGCTCACGGCGGGCGGCAACGGCTCCAGCACGGAGTTCAGCGGCGCGGCAAGCGGCACAGGGAACTTCACCAAAAACGGCGCCGGCACGCTGACGCTTTCCGGCAACAATTCCTACAGCGGCGATACGACCGTTGAGGCAGGAACAATCGCACTGGGCAATGATAACCGCATTGCGGATACGTCGGATCTGATTGTGGCCTCCGGCGCATTATTTGATATGGCGAGCTATGACGAAACCATCCATTCCATTTCCGGCGTGGCGGGGAGCTTCCTGGATTTGGATACGGGCGAGTTGCGCATTTCCGGGGTGTGGACCACGGCATTCAACGGTGTGATCAGCGGCGCAACCGGCAAGCTGATTCACAATGGCGACGGTATTTTAACGCTGGGCGGAACGAATACGTATGGTGGCGGCACGGTGATATCCGGGGGGCAGGTGCGTGTTTCGGCCGATTCCAATCTGGGCGCAGTGCCGGATCCGGCGGCCGTTAATATTTGGCTGGGCTCCTGGAAGAGTCTGCGGTTCACGGAAGACATGGCTGTGAATTCCGCGCGTACGCTGTACCTGAGTGATGCCGATGGCGGACACCTGACAGTGAGTTCGGGTAAGACGGCGGATTATCTGGGCGCTGTGACAGGCGGCGGCCAGTTCAATAAAAACGGGCCTGGGCGTTTGAATCTGTACGGCACCGGCGATTACACGGGTAATACCCATTTGCAGGAAGGCTATCTGGCCTTTGGCGCAGAAGCGAACCTGGGTGCCACGCCGGGCAGTCCGGTGGCGGACTCGTTCTGTTTCACGAATGGTTCGTGGAGTACGCTGATCATGACCAACAACCTGGTGGATTACGACACAGGGATTACGCTGTCCGCCAACCGCGGCATATTCATGGCCACCAATGCGCTGATTGAAGTGATCACCAACGCGCACCTGAAGATTGCCGGGCCGATCACGGGTTCCTCGGGGGTATCGTTCTCGAAGGAAGGATCCGGAAAACTTACGCTGAATCAACGGGCTGCCGTAAGCGGCACTCTTTGTGTAAATGCCGGCGAACTGGAATTGCTGGCCGCCGATCCGCTGGCTGTTGCTGAGGTGAATATCGGGGAAAACACCATCACGCTGCCTTCTCCGGATGCCCGCCTCTCGCTGGGGCCGAGTGTGGTGCTGACGAACAATGTTGTGATCCGGACCAATGCCAATCAGGCAACCGGTACGCGCACCATTGCCATGTTCCCCTCGGGCTCGGCCGAAATCACCGGAAAAATCGATTTGTATGATCATTTGGAAGTGGGTGTCACTCCGGCGGAAGCCACCCTGGAACTTTCCGGACATATTTCCGCCGTGGGGGTGGATGGCGGGAGTCTGGCCATTCGCAAGGTGTGGGGCGGCACGATGGTGCTGAATCACGCCACCAACTATTTCAAATATATGAAGGTGGAGGATGGAATCGTTCGTTCCGGCGTCGATTATCCGCTTTGGATCTGGACGGATTTGGCGATCTCCAATGGAGCCACCTACGATATGGATGCGTACGATTTGCATGTTCCGGTGCTGAATGGTTCTGGAACGCTGGACCTCGGCAGCGGTGATTTCATCCTTTCGAACGGTTATTACAGCGCCTTCGATGGTCATGTGACGGGGTCCGGTTCCTTCAAAAAAACCGGTGATGCCAATGGCGTGGAAAATGGGGCGAATTGGTCGTTCCTCACCGGGACGAATAATTATTCCGGCGGCACGATTATTGAGCAGGGCTCACTGATCATCCACACGGAAACCAATCTCGGCACAGGCGGGATCACCTTTAATAACGGGGCGCGCCTTTGGATCGCCTCAAACAGTACGTTTGACGCCACGCGTACGGTGACGCTTACCGGTACGGGCCGCGTGGACGTCTATACGGAAAGCACTGCGGCAATCAATGGATTGGTGACCGGTATTGGCGGCCTGACGATTCATGATGGAGGACGCCTGACTCTTACCGGCAATAATGATTTCACCGGCGCGGTCGCCATCAATGACGGCAAGCTGCGCATCACACATGCGAATGCTCTGGGTGGTACGGCGGCCGGCAGCGTGGTGGCCGATGGCGCGGCATTGGAAATTCAGGGCGGTATCACGACGGCTGCAGAGGGATTGACCCTGAATGGCGGCGGCGATAATGGAAGCGGCGGCGCGCTGCGGAATACGGCGGGCAATAACACGTTCAGCGGGGCGATTTCCATCAACACGGCATCAAGTGTGGGCGTGGACAATGCCGGGGAAACCCTGACGCTTGGCGGCGTGGTGAGCGATGTGGCCGATCGAAACTTCACCAAGGTCGGCGACGGCACACTGGAACTGAGCGCCAACAACACCTTCAGCGGTCCATTGTATATCAACGAAGGCTCTGTGGAAATAGCCACCGTAGCGGCGGCGGGGACGGCGCAGCCGCTGGGCCAGCACAGCGGATCGAGCCCGCATATCTATCTGGGCACTGCCGGTGAAAGCGTACGGCTTGTTTATACGGGTGCGGAGGGCAACACCTCGAAAAATTTCGACATTCCTGAAAATGCCACCGGTGTTGTGGATGTCGTGGAGTCCGGCACCACGCTGTCGCTGAAGAGCGGACCGGCCAACTCGCTGTGGAGCGGGAGCGGCGTGTTGCGCAAGCAGGGCGCGGGGACCCTGTATTTCAAACAGTCGGCCACCAACAGCATGAGCGGGCGTGTCTTCGTGGACGACGGGGTGCTGATGCTGGAGCAGACCAATGCGCTGGGATCCACGCCGCGTGTGGTGATTGCCGATGGCGCGGCTCTGGAACTGACGGGCGCATCACCGCTGTATCATCTCGGCACGAACCTGCTGCTGAGCGGAGATGGTGGAGGAATCGGATCGCTGCGTGCTGCGGCGGACAGTGCTGCAACATGCACAGTGTATTTAGCTGATACCGTGGTGATCGGCGCCAACTCCAATGCCAACACCGACCTGACGCTGACCGGTCCGATTTACGGACCGGGCTCGCTGGCCAAGGTGGGGCCGGGGCGCCTTCTGCTGACGAATGAAACGATGAATACATTTACGGGAACCACCGTGATCACTGCGGGCGGCGTGGATGTCATCCGCGACAGTTCCCTGGGTACACCGCCGGATTCCGCCACACCGGGCCATCTGACGCTCAATGGCGGCGAGTTGTATAAGCGCGTTTCCGGCGGCGGCAGCGATTACAGTACCCTGAATGCAAACCGCGGGCTGACCATCGGCGCATCCAATGGTACGCTGCGGGTTGAGTCCACGCTGGTTTGGACGTACAACGGGTTGATTCACGGCAGCGGAAATCTGACGAAGGAAGGCGCCGGCACCCTGAAGCTCGGCGCGGACAGTTCGTCCAGTTACAGCGGTGATGTCACCGTGAATTACGGAGAAATTTATCTGAGCGCCGCCTCGCTGAACAATTCCGATGTGACCATCGCGAACACCAATAGCGCGTTGAAGGGATCCGGTTCCGTGGGCGCTCTGACCGTTTCAGGTAAGGTGGAGCCGACCAACAGTACGCTGGCCAGTGCCACGCTGACCTGCACCTCACTGGATTTGAACGGCGGTTCGACCATTCGGATTTCCGTTTCTTCAAGCGGCGGTACCACCAACAGCATGATTCAGGTCAACGGTGCGATGACGCTTCCTTCCCCCAGTGAAAAAATTACGGTGGACCTTAGCTTCCTGGGCGATACCACGAATTATTTCCGCAACATCCCGTTCATTCATTATTCCGGTGCCACGCACGGAACACCGCATACCAACTGGGCCATTACCGGTGCGGGTGCGCTGGGCGCTTTCATGAAGGTCAAACATGCGGCCACCGGCAGCGGGACGTACTATCTGGAAGGCGCGACGCCCAGCTGCGACATCACCAACGGCATGCAGGCAGCCTCGGATGCGCAGGAAGTC
Organism: uncultured Verrucomicrobiota bacterium; assembly: GCA_964542025.1. Lineage (GTDB taxonomy): Bacteria > Verrucomicrobiota > Kiritimatiellia > RZYC01 > RZYC01 > JAQVYB01. The sequence continues at coordinate 19,138 of CAZISY010000026.1, read as the reverse complement.
AGTATGTTTGCAGATACGGTGGAAGGGCTGGAATATGATCTGATCTATTTCGATGCCGTGACCTATCCATCCGGATCGGCGGCTTCCAACGTGACCTGGCAGAAGCTCTATTCCGTGACGGCGACAGGAAGGACCACGGAATTCACCAACAATCTGGCTTCAGCGCCGGCGCTGGATTTGAATCA
>CAZISY010000026.1:0-18853 GCA_964542025.1 uncultured Verrucomicrobiota bacterium | reverse complement strand
GGACCACGGAATTCACCAACAATCTGGCTTCAGCGCCGGCGCTGGATTTGAATCAACTGCGTTTTCTGCGCGTGTCGCCGCTTGGCGCCTGGCAAAATGAAAGCGGATCAAAATTCGCAAGCAGGCAGATTTATGTGGCCAAGCGCGCGGTGCTTTATCCGGGGCGCAACTGGCTGGCGCTGCCGGGCGCGCCGATCAATCCCACCGTGTCCAACGTGTTTGGCTACGGGTTGCCGGCCGGTGGCGAGAAAGCATCGTCCACCTGGGTGGATTTGTATGATTCAGGCAGTATGATCGCCCCGACCGTTACGTTCTGGCTGGGCTCCGGTTCTCCGAATTCGTGGCAGTGGTCGGCCGGTGGCTCGGGGGCGGCAGATCAGTTCAAGCTGCCGGTTGATCAGGGCTTCATGGTGAATATACCGAGTGGGAGCGGTGCGCAGTATCTGGCCCTGGTGGGGGCGTTGCGTACGAACAAACAGACCTGCACGATTGCCGGCGGTGGCGCACTGACCTTTGTCAGCGTACAGTTGCCCGGCGATATGCACCCCAAAGATCTCGGCCTCGTGGAAAGCGGATTCAAAGGGGCGGCGCGTCCGATGCAGAATCCGGACTTGCTCTACATTTGGGATCGTTCAACGCAGAGCATCTATACCTATCGCCCCATGTGGTATAAATCCACCGAGAGTGCCTGGTACTGGCTGGGTGCGAGCGGCGGTGGCGCGCCGGTCAAGATGAGCGATTCGGAACGTCCCATTTCGCAGGACGATGCCATTCTGATTTATACCTATGGCGCCAGCTATACCTGGACGAACAACGTGTATTACGTGCCGCCGACTTCCGACATGAGCCCGTAAACGGGAATCATAACCCAGGCGCACCCATTCGGAACCACGGGTTTCATCCGGCCGTATGCGTCGGTTTGAAAACGCTCCCTCAAAAATAAAACAACACCGAAAGAGGTGAGCCCTAACCCTGAAAAGCGCAATAAGGGACATTTTCGGAAAGCACAAATAGCCTTGAAATAAAAACGATATTACAAAAAGCAAAGCAATAGAGGATATAAGCGGATAAATAGTAAGAAATAAACAGGGTAAAACGATACACTTGACAACCCGGATGCAGAGAAGTAAAGCGTTTCGATAGTGGCGTGAACGGGATTGGAATCATCAGGCGACGTGCCATTTCGTTGGGAGAATCATTATACAGGCGGATTCTCCCGGATGATTCACAACAGCGTGGACTGGATGGAAACGCAGGTGGGAGATTTTCATGGGTATTTTCCGGGTGTTGGAAGGTGTCGGTTCGTTTTTTCCAATCGTTGGAACTTTTCCAGGTCGTTTTTCCAATCGTTGGAAAACGCCCGGGCGTGCATGCGGCGGCGGTCGCGGCGCGTGGCCGGATGGCCATGCCGTGAGGCTGCTGGTCTTCATCGGAATCATGCTTTGCGCGGGCCGCGGATATGCCGCCTGGGTGGGGAATGAATTTGTTAATCCGTCGGCGGCCTCGTCCATGTATCCCTGGACGCGCGTCGTGGTTTATTACGATATCTATCAGGCGTATTCCTGGGCGGATGTGAATCATGCCGCCACGCATATTCAGTGGACGTATGACAACTCGACGTGGATATCGACGAACGTGGAGAGCGAAGGGACGGGAGCGGCGAACAATTGGCGTGTGAAAGGGCATTTGGCGGCCCCGGGGCGGTCGCGTACGGCGGGCAACATGTATTTCACCTTCGAGGGGCAGGATAAGAACAGCACAACGGACTGGCGTGACAGTAATTACGGTTTGAGCAGCATGTATAACAACGACGCGAACAATGTGCAGTGGTCAACAAACGGTTCGTACCACAGTCCATCGGATACGCTGGATGGAAGAACGCAGAAATACCGTGCCGTGATCAGCAATATGACGACGGCGGCCAATACCATGTCCGAAGACGATACCATGATCATTGCGGTGCGTGCATATAAGGAAGATTTGACGGGTATTTCTTTGCGCTATACCGGCAATTGGACCGGATCGGCCATGACGTATGCGACGGGGTGGGATTACAATAACGATTCGGTTTACAACAGTGCGTATACGGTGGAGTTCTGGACGAATGCAATAACGGCCGCCATCCTGGAAAGTGCGGGAGCGATTACCGGGAAGACATCGACGATTCTCTATAATTTCGCTTATAAGGATGGAAGCGGTACGAATTACCTGAAATCGAGCGGGATGCAGAGTTCGAGTTCCGGTGGCACGGACTACAGCTTCACCATTACGATTTCAACGCCGGGGAATCCATCCGGACAGGGTGCAGTAACCAACACGTCGAATCCATCGTCGCAGATTGATTTGTCGTGGACGAAAAACAGCGGAAAAAATGTGATGGTGGTGCGCAGTACGGATTCGAGCTTCACGGCGCCGACAGACGGGGTGGCGTATACGGCCGGGAGCAGTACAATAGGCGGTGATCCGGTGATTTATAACGGCAGCGGCACCTCATTCACGGATACCTCGCTGAGCGCGAATACGACGTATTATTATAAATATTACAGTGTAAACTACCGGGTCTATTCAACGGGCGTCACCGCTGAGGAGTCCACTGCTCAGGTCTCACCCCCGCAGGCGAAGAATCCTGGTTCGGCGAATCCAACGACGGCGTTTCTGGGGGATAAAAAGGCGTTGGCCGTGGATGCGTCCACCACATGGAACGGGAATAACCGCAGTGCCCTGACATTGTTTTTCAAAAACGGCAGCTCAGATCTGACCTCGGGGACGTCGGAAACCAATAATGAGGCCCCCGGGACGGCATCGGGGGATATTTCCGTAACGAATCAATTTAAAGCGACGGGGACGTACTACTGGGCGCTGCGGGTGAGTTATCAGACGGGGAACAATTATTACTACTGGCAGAATACATCATCGTATCTGGATATGTCGGAGAGTCTGCCGTCAGAGGCCACGCAGAGCATTGTGGTCGGCGCGCTGAACAATCCGTCCGGACAGGGCGCCGTAACCAATACATCCAATCCGGCATCACAGATTAATCTGACGTGGTCGAAAAATGCGCAGGCGCATCCCGTCATGATTGTACGCAAGACATCGGCGCAAAGCTGGACGGAGCCGACGCAGGGTACTGCTTACAGTGTGAGCGGTACGATCGGTGCCGGAGTCGTGGTGTATCATGGATCGGATACTTCGTTCACCGATACCGGGCTGACCGGCGACACGACGTACGATTATAAATTCTACTCGGTGAATAACAGTTATTATTCCGCAGGGGTGACGGCCCAGGAAGCGACAGAAAAATATCCCGCGCCCTCCGCCGCGACGGCGACGGCGGATGGAAACACCATGATGGATCTGGCGTGGACAAAGAACGCATCGTACGACGTGATGATTGTGCATCGGGCGGGCAGCGCTTCCACGGCACCGACGCTGGGGACGTCATATTCCGTCGGAGAGAGCTGTGGAAGCGGCACGGTGATTTACAAGGGCAGCGGGGCGAACCTGGAGCATGTGGTGACTTCCGGAACGACGCATTACTATGCGTTTTATTCGTATAGCGGAAGCTCCTATTCCACCGGTCTGACAGCCAGTGCGTCCGTGGATTCGTTCCGGTCGGGCGAGATCGTGGAAACCTTTTCCTATACGTCCGGCGTGGCTCTTTCAACCTGGTGCGCGGGAAGCAATGGGTGGGGCGCGGCCTGGTATGGAAACACGGCGGCCTTCACGAATAATTCCGGTAATTTCACGGCGCAGACCAATTACCCGACACCGACCGGCAACAAGGTGTTGACCACGCCCTTCGCAGCGGGCTCGTCGGCCATATTCCGTCATCTCGGTCAATCCTACAATTCCGGCAGAATCTATTTCGGGTACACCCTGAATTACGCCTTTGGCGGGTCCGTTACGGATTATAAATACAGCGGGTTATCTCTGTGCTGGTCCAACAGTGAAGAAAAACTGTTTGTCGGGGAAATTTCTGCGGCGGATCAGATGTTCGGTATTGATACGACCTCATCAGGGTCTTCGCTGACGGCCGGTTCGGGGAATGACTACATCATCGCCGGATATTACGATTGGAGTACGGGGTATGCCTACGCCACGGCCTATAAAATCAGCACGGAATCGGTTCCTGTGGTCGAGCCGACCGCGTGGGACATCAGCCTGGCGAAAGCCAGCAACACCGTAGGCTGGGTCAATACGATTCGCCTGGCATCCGGGGCGTCGGTCGGTACGCCCGGTAACACGTATTTCGATGAAGTGCGGATCGCCACAAACTGGGCCGGCCTGATCGGGTATACGCCAGGAACCCCGCTGGACCCCGCCAACGGCGCGGCGTCGGCTCACGGAACATATCCGGGCACGGCCTTCACGATGACCTGGAACGAATGGAGCAATAAACCGGTGATGGTGGCGTACTCCACCAACGCAAGCGCTGCCGGAGTCCCCACAGACGGGAATGCGTATGCAGCAGGAAATACCTTCGGAAATTGGACGGTGCTCACCGGCAGCGACGACGACGAAACGGTGGAAGCAACCGGACTTCAGCCGAACACGGCGTATTACTTCAAGCTCTACAGCATCAACTGCAATTATTATTCCACGGGTGCGGTCATAAACGGAAAGACCGCCATGCCGCAAAGTCGGAATTATGCAAGCAATGATGCCCCTCGGCAGCCGTCCGTGTTATATCTCGGCGACACCGGGGATGCCGGGGCTTTCGGATGCAGATCATGGGGGAATGTGTCCTCAGGATACTCGGCCACCGGCTGGTATGTGCGCATTAAAAAATCCGATGGCAATCTGGCGGCGGGCTACACAGAAGGAAGCAGCGGAGGCAGTGGAAGCAGCAGCGACAAAACAGCCACTGCGCCGCGGTTTACCTCCACCGGAACCTGGTACTGGGGTATGCGTGTGGATTACGGCGTCTACGGAAACTGGTATTATCTGGCCGATCAGGATGCCTACACGAATATGAGCCCGACCGGGGGTGTTGCGACACTGACGGTGACGGTCAGCGCCCTGAACACGCCATCCGGTCAGAGTGCCGCGGTGAGCAGTACGCAATCGCTTTCGCAGATTGATCTGGCCTGGACCAGAGGCGTTTCCGGCATTGCCAAGGATACCCTGATTCTGCGCAAAACAAGCGCCATAACCACCGCGCCGACGCAGGGTCAGAGCTACAGTGTGAATGATACGATCGACGGAGCAACGGTGATTTACAAAGGCAGCGGAACGAGTTGCAGCGATACGGGGCTGGAGAACGACACCACGTATTATTACGCCTTCTATGCCGAGAACTACAGTTACTATTCGGAAGGCGTTACGGCCGGCGCTCAGACCGATCCGGACCCGGACACGGCGGTCTGCGAACCCTTTGACTACACAGCCGGCACCCAACTGATTGATGACAATGGCGGCAGCGGCTGGGCGGGAAGCTGGACGGCCCTGAACAACAGCGGAGCATTCAGCAACGCGGCGGCGAGCTTAACGGCGCCCGCAAATTATGATGCCGTCAGCGGCGGCAAGGTGCAGGTGAATGCCAATACCGGCGCGGCCTATCAAATCACCAGAACCTTTTCGGCCAGAAGCACCGGCACCGTGTATGCCGCCGCGCTCATGCAGTTCACTTATCCGAGTACCAATAAATGGGTCGGCTTCTCGTTGATGAACGGCAGTTCGGAATGTGCGTTCGTTGGAAAAATAAACAGCCGTTCCGGTTTTTTGGGACTGGATTCGTATGGGACGGCTTCCGATAACTCGACCTATATGCCCACGGCGTACGCTCTGAATACGAACAGCACCTATCTGGTGATTCTGCGTTATGTCTTCAGCACGCGAACTCTAAGTGCCAAAGCGTACTACTGCGCTGATACACTGCCGGAACAGGAGCCGGCCACCTGGGATGCCTCCGTCGTGCTGACGAATGGACGCATCAGCAGCGTGAATGGCATCATGCTGAACGCGGGCGGCGGCAGTTCGGCGGCGTATCCGGGCCTGTGTTACTATGATGAGGTGCGCGTGGCCGGAGCCTGGTATGAACTGCTCGGTCAGGAATCTCCGGCCGCCATGCAGGTGCTGGGGAACGATGGCGCGCAAATTGCCAATGGAAGCGCATCCGCCTCCAGTGCCGCCGGTACTGATTTCGGGAAAGTGAATGTGAGCAGTCCGGATGCTTCCGTGACGAGAACTTTTCTGATCACCAATGTCGGTCCCGGCAATCTGACGATCGACACTGTTTCGCTGAGCGGGACGGCCTCCGGTGATTTTTCCGTGTTGCAAACGGCGCCATTTACGGTGATGCCCAACACGGTCAGCAATCTGACCATCACCTTCAATCCGGCCAGTTATGGAACCCGTCAGGCCTGGATCACGCTGGACAATGATTCGCTGGATACCGATCCCTATCAATTCGTCATTCAGGGGTCGGGCACCGGAACCATCGGCGCCATTACCGTCGATGGCGATCCATCGGACTGGCCCGGCGTCCCCGGCAGTATGATCAACGCATCCGTTTTTGCCGGGCCGGAATTCATCTGGAATGATCAGCTTAATGAAATGCGCAGGGATCCCGGCGCGGATTCCGATTTGGAAAGCAATTTGGATTTCGATGATCTTCACGTCTGCGCGGACTCGACCAATATCTATTTGCTGATTGCCATGCGGGACATTACCAATGCAACCTATTCGGCAATCGGCATCGGCGTAACGACGAACCTTCATCCGACAGAAAGTTCAGGCACCTTCACCTGGCTGGGCGCGGACTCCGATCTGGCCATTGGCGGCGGCTATTACAGCAACAATACGGCCTCCATGCACTATCCGATCCGCAATATAATGATCCACACCGTCAGCGGAACACCCCGTGTTCAGTTGTATGCAGGCGGACAATGGTACGAGCCGCCCAGTGGGTGGGCGGCCGTGATCAGTACCACCAGCGATGTGCTGGAAGTGGCCATCAACCGCGCCGACCTTATGCTGACCGGACCGGTCACCGGACGCTTTACGTTCGCTTCCTTCCAGGGGACGGATGCCGACTGCAACGGAGGAGCCTCCACCTATGACTTCTCCTATAACGATGCCATCGATACGATTTCCATCGCACCGTATGGTGTCAACGATCCGAATATGTCGCTGACGGCCTGGGAACAGGGGCCGCTCGGACAGGATAAAATCGATTTCTTTATGGATATCCCGTTCGATGATTCCGGTGTCGATGCACCGGCCATACCGTCCGCGCCGGCGCTCAGCGCCCCGGCCGATGGTGCCGGTGTGGAAGGGGGAAGTCCCTGGCTTCAATGGAGCGCGCCGGCTTCTTCCACGCTGCCGATCACGGGATATCTGATCGAAATGTCCACCAATGATCTGACAGGCAGTTTTAATGCGTCTATTCCTTACCGGTATAACGTGGCGTACGATGCGCGGAGCAACAAGATCAGCACAGTCGAACAAACGCTGTACTGGCGCGTCTGGGCGCGTGACGCGAGCGGTCAGCTTTCCAATCCTTCCGAAGTGCGTTACTGGACGGCCTCCGGCGACTCCGATGTGAACGGGCCCGAGCCGACGCTGCTTTATGTGGGAACGAACGTGAACGGATTCCTGGCCGGCAATGAAGCAGGAAAAGCCGAGGTACTGGATGCGGATATGGCCAATGGCACCGTCAGCATGGACTTTGCCGTTCAGTTCTTCGATGGCAGCGGTGTTTATTACAGCAACAGCGCGAACAACACCTATCTGAACATCGGTTCCGAAAATGGGCGCGTCATTCCCAACTGGGATATTCTGGAATCCAATCTGACCACGGGCGCCACCACCGACTGGGGAAAGGACATGCCTTTCACATGCACCAATACCGTTGCGCCGTCCGGTTACGGCTCCACCTATGTGACCAGTTTCTGGCACAAGGCGTTTTCCATTACGAATTACAACACCAACATCATTTATTATCTCACCCTCAGCTCCGAAGACTGCGATGCCAACGGAAACTGGTCGAATTCCGTCAGTTCAAACATTGATGGCTACAATACCGATCGAACTGTCAGAACGAACGCGCTCGTGCAGATTCAAGTGACCGATGATGATAATGTGGCGCCCCGGCTCTGGTATTGGTCGGACGAACGTTCCCTGATTATCACCAATGCCGCATCGGGCTGGTCCTGGACGGAGACGGGCACAAACGTGATCTATGAGACCACGGACGGGTCGATTCATGCGAACGGGCTGGAGCTGCGATTCAACGTTTATGACTCGTACAGCGGCATCCGGCGGGCGACCAGTGGCGGCACATCCACCAACATGAACATCACGATCGGCAGTTGGAAGGTCAGCGACCTCGCCGGCTATACCGCCTCCGGTGTGAATTCCAACAACACAACGGTTCCGTCTTCTCTAACCCGCTGGGCCTTTTCGGGACTCACCAAGGACGATGTGTCCGCCCTGTGCGATGACGGTGATATGACGACGGCGATTTCCGCCATCGTTCCGGATTCGGATGCCGACCGGGCCGACGACTGGCTGGCGCTGGAATCTCTGTTCGGCTACCTGAAGGTGACGGATGATGACGCCGTGACGCCGCAGTTCGGCGCCGACGGCCTGCGGATTTATTATTCTGCGGGAAGAATCAATATCACGCCGGTCGGCAATGTCTATTCGATCCGTTTGGATGAATTGACGCAGGTGGACGCCGGGGATCCGCTGCGCTTTGTGGTGAATGCCTATGATGCGTTCAGCGGCTTGCAGCGGGACAGTTCCGGGACGGCCGGCACCAACTGTACGCTGAGTGTGGGCAGTTGGCTCTCGGCGGATATCGCCGGTTACGATGCGACCGAAAGCGATGACGTCACTACCGGTTCGGCGGCTTCCAACACCTGGAAATACAGTTCACTGGCGGCCACCAATATCGCCGCGCTGTTCAATGCGCGTACCAATGAGGTGACGTTTGTGTTCCGTGATGGCGACAATGACCGTAACAGCGATCAGCTCGCCGTCACCAACAGCGCCGCATGGAAACTGGCTGTCACTATGCCGCAGTCGCAAAACCGCGGAAGTTTCACCATGCCGACGATTTATCTCGGCGATACCGGGGTCGCGTTCGAAGCCGAAACGCGGGTCATGCTTCCAACCGCCGACCGCGCCCGCCTGTGGATCAGTCAAACCACCAACCTGACTTCCGGAAAAGCGGGCGGCTGGGCCGATGGCGTTTCGGTCGAAGCGAAAAGCGCCGTCTCGCATCAATTCTCGGCCACGGGAACCTGGTACTGGGGAATGCAGATCGACTCCGGCGACTACGGGACCAACTTCTGGCACACGGCATCGCAGGCCGTGTGGTCCGCCATGTCGGACCACGGGAGCAGCGCCGCATTGAGTGTCGCGGTACTGCCGCTGACGCCGCCATCCGGCTTGACGGCCGCACTGCAGAACGGCAATACCCAGGTCAAGTTGGACTGGACCCGCTTTGCCGCCCGAACGAATGTCATGGTGGTGTACAACAGAACGAATGCGCCCGCTGCGCCGGTTAACGGCACGCATTACGCCGTGAATGACACCGTCGCTTCCGACGGAACCCGCGTCATCTACCGGGGCGCGCTGGAAACGTACACGCATACGCCCGCGGCGATTGACGGCGAAGCGAATCGGTATGCGGTGTATACCGAAAACAACGGTTATTACTCCGCGGCTGTTTCCACGAATATCATCAGTACCAATGCGATTTGGACGGGGAAGGGCGGAGCCGGTTCCGCTGCGTGGAATACCGCCGGCAACTGGTCGATCGGTCAGGTGCCGCCTGAAAATCAATGCGCAGTGTTCTATCGGACCGATGATAACGGCGCCGCCATTACGCTGGCCGATGAACGTACGTATTATACAGTGCTTTTCAACGCAGCGGCCGAAGAGGGCCTGACCATTTCCGGCGGCGGCAGTCTGACGCTCGGTGCGGGAGGCGTCAATGTGGCGTCGGGATCCGGCGCTCATACGTTGAATGTTCCCGTGGTCATGGATGCCGCTCAAACGTGGTCCATTGAGGAGCCGTTTGAGTTGGGTGGAGTGCTGAGCGGATCGCAAACGCTGATTAAGAGCGGAAGTGGAATGCTCGTACTGACGGCGACCAATACCTATTCGGGAGGAACCCGGATCACGGCAGGTACGCTGCAGTGCGCCACCTACAGCCTTTCCGGTCCCGTCACCAACCAGGGGACGCTGACCTTCGATCAGGCGGCCGACGGAACCTGGAGTTCGGTGATCAGCGGGGGCGGTTCACTGAGCAAATCCGGCACAGGCAGCGTTACGCTGACCGGGAACAACACCTGGACCGGTAGAACCACGATCAGCGCAGGCACTCTGCGTATCAATGCGGACACCCGACTCGGTACGGCGCCCGGCGCATACGTTGCGGATCAGCTTGTCATGAACGGCGGAGAACTGGAGATCTACAACGCTATCACGCTGCCCGCCAATCGGGGGATCACCCTGAGCAGCGGCGGCGGCACATTCGCGACCGACGTAACCGGAACGCAAACCGTTCGCGTGGAATCAATCGTCACGGGCAGTGGCGGGCTTACCAAGCAGGGGGCCGGAACACTTACCCTGGCCTCGAATGTTTCACACAGCGGTCACACGCGGATTGAAAGCGGAAAACTCATTGTGGAAAAAACCATCAGTAACGCTTCGCCGCTGGTTGTGGCTTCGGGAGCGGAGGTCCTGGTACGCGGCTTCGCGGGTGCTTTCACCAACGCGGGAACCATCACGCCGGGGTTCAATGCCTCAACCGGCATGTTGACGTGCAGTTCGCTGAATATGAAAGGCGGGGCTCAAATCAACTTCGCCATTCAGGCAACAGGAGCGGATCTGATTCAGGTGACGGGTAGCGCCGTTCTTGAGGATGATGGACCAATAACGCTGAACATTACCAATATTGGAGGCGGAAGCCTTTTCCGCGAGATCAAGGTGATCGGGATTGACGGCGCGGCGTCGGGAACTCCGGATTGGACGATTACCGGGGATATTCCCGCGGGCATGTCGTCGCTTCTGAGCATGACCAACAAGAGCGATGGATGGTACCTCACCGGCGGGCAGAAATTGGATTGCAGTATCACCAATGCCAATCGGGGTGTACCGGATCTGGTTGTCAAAATGCAGGCACAGACGGTCAGCGGAATGGAGTATGACCTCATCTACACGGATGCCGAAGTCTATGGTGATTTCCTGAGCAATTCCTGGCAGTTCGCTTCCCGGCTGACGGCTTCGTCGGACACCTCGGTTTTTACCAACAATCTCGCCACGCTGAACACCAACTGTCTGCGCTTTTTCCGTATTTCGCCCATGGCCTCCTGGTCCAACAGCAGCGGACGATTTGCCAGCGCGGAAATTTATGTGGCCAAACGCGTGCAGATTCATGCCGGACGCAACTGGGTGGCGCTTCCCTGTATGCCGCAGAATCCCTCGTACTCGAACGTATTCGGGTACTCGCTGCCCGGTTCCGTCACCAAAGCTTCCGCCACGTATGTGGACCTGTACGGCCTTTCCGGCGTATCTCTGGTAGAAACCAGCTCGGTCTATTTCACCGGCTCACACTGGTATTCCGACACCTTGAAACAGAACGTCGACGGCATGGCGCTTCCGTTGGAACAGGGCTTTATGGTGAATCTGCCCAGTGGGCCGGACTGGGAATTTTCCGTAATCGGAGCGTTGCGGACGAACAGTCAGGAATTTGCCATTGCCGGTCCCAACAGGCTTTCTTTTATCAGTGTGCTTTTGCCGTCCACCATGCACCCGAGTAACCTGAATCTGACCGCCTGCGGCTTTTTGGGCGCTTCCCGTTTGAACAAGAGCGATGAACTCTATGTATGGGATCGGATTGAACAGCGGCTGAAGAGCTATGCGGGAGGGAGTCCGCAATGGATGTGGTTCAAGACGACCGATCAGACCTGGCGATGGTCCGACGGTAAATTGGTTACCGGGACGCCGATCGGGCAGGACGATGCGCTGATTATTTATCGGCGGTCAGGCGGCTCCTGGACCTGGACCAATACGGTTAACTATTCCGTTCCCACCAGGGAAATGACCCCGTGACGTTCAGAAGAACAGGCGGCTGACCTGATAAACGGCAATGGACAAAATAAACGAATAGATCAGCGAGCCGTACAGCGTGAAAAAGCCCCAGCGCCAACTGGTTTCCCGGATGATGGCCGCGACGGTCACCATGCAGGGGGCATACAGCAGCAGAAAAACGATCAGGCTGTACACCGCCGGACGCGTATAGGCGGGATCGGCTGCCAGGGCGGCGCGCAGGGCTGCGCTGTCATCGCCGTCCAGGTTGCTCCGCATGGAATAGACGGTGGCCATCGTGGAGACGAAAACCTCCTTGGCGGTGAAAGCCCCGATCAGCGCAATGTTGATATGCCAGTCGAATCCGGCCAGCTGGGTAACCGGTTCGAGAAACCGTCCGGTCCGTCCTGCGATGGTGTGCTCGAGGGCGGCCCGCGATTCCGCATCGTCGAGAGCCTTCTGTTTTTCTTCGCACGCGGTGCGGGCGGGATCGGAGGCATCTCCGTTCTTCAGCACCAGGCTCATTTCTTCGTGAATGTTCCGGCGCTGATTTTCAAACGTCAAAATGGTTTCTGAAGGCAGACGGGGAAACGTCATGAGCGCCCACATCAGGATGCTTGCCGCCAGAATCACGGTGCCGGCTTTTTTAATATACTGCCACACGCGGTCCCATGTGTGGGTCATCACGCCGCGCAGGGTGGGGAGTCGGTAGGGAGGCAGTTCCATGATGAATGGCGTGGGTGGTCCCTTGATGACTGTGTGGCGCAGAATCCAGGCTGTGATCAGCGAGAAGAACCAGGCCAGCAGTACAATGATGAACATGGCACGGGTCGGGTTGTTGGGGAAGAAGGCGGACGTCAGCAGAATGAACGCGGTGGTTTTCGCGCCGCAGACCATGAAGGGCGCGGTGAATATGGTGGCCAGTCGTTCCCGTTCACTGCGCAGGGAGCGGGCCGCCATGACGCCGGGGACCGCACAGCCGCCGGGCAGCCCGCCGGAGAGAATAAAGGGCATCACCGAGGCGCCGTGAAGTCCGAAGGTGTGCAGAACGCGGTCGAGCATATACGCGACACGCCCCATGTAACCGAGATCCTCGAGGAAAACCAGCATGAGAAACATGATCAGAATAAGCGGCGTAAATCCCATGACAGCCCCCACGCCGTCTATGGCTCCGTGTACGATCATGGAGCGCAGCAGCCCATCGGGTAGCAGAGATTCCACGGCTGACGCCAGCCACGCAAAGAGTTGTTCCACCCACCCCTGTGGATAAGCGCCCAGGGTGAAGGTGATATAAAACATGGCGTATAGCAGGGCACACATGATGATCGGCCCCATCAATCGATGGGTGATTAGTCTGTCGATTTGGTCGGAATAGTTGAAGCGGGTGTCGTCCTCCCGGTTGATCACGCCCTGGCGCATCAGGCCGTTGATGAACCCATAGCGGTAATCGGCGATGAGCGCTTCGGGATAGGTGTTGCGTGTTTTGGAAAGCATCGCGGAAACCTTCGCTACGCACTGCTCCAACTCTTCCCCCAGAGGGCCGGCCGCGCGGCCCTGCTGCATGAGGAGTTCGTCTTCTTCCAGATACTTGATGGCCAGCCATCGTGCGGGATACTGGTCCGTCAAAAATTGAGCGGTATTAATTTTGCGTTCCAGCTCCTCAAGCACAGGATCCAGATCAGGGCCGTACGAAATGCGCAGTGGGGCAGGGCAGGAATCCGCGGACTGCGCCGCCTTTTGCGTGGCCTCAAGCAGCGCCTGCACCCCCGTACCGCGTCGCGCGCAGCACTCGACCACGGGAAGGTTCAGCAATTCCGAAAGTTTTGCGCTGTTGATGTGGATGCGGCGCTGGCGAACCTCATCCATCATATTTAATCCAAGTACGATGCGAAGTCCGATTTCCATGGTCTGAAGCGTGAGGTATAGGCTGCGCTCAAGGGCCGTGGCATCCAGCAGGTTGATGATGACGTCCGGTTTTTCCTGCAGAATGACATTGCGGGCAACGACTTCATCCTGGCTGTACGCCGTAAGCGAATAGGTACCGGGCAGGTCAACCATATCAATGATTCGGCCATCGGGAAGGCGGGCCTCGCCTTCGGTTCGGTCAACCGAGATGCCCGGATAATTACCGACACGGGCCGTGGACCCGGTTATTGCATTAAAAAGAGTGCTTTTCCCGCAGTTGGGCTGACCGGCCACCGCCACATATAAACGGTCGCGGACTGCTTTACTCACAGCGGTTCCTCCACATGGCACTGGATGAAATCGGCTTCGCTGTTACGCAGCGTCAATGTGAAACCTTTCAACCGCAGGGCCACCGGATCATGCAGGGGGGCGCGGCCCACCACCTGAATCTCGGTGCCCGGCACAAGTCCCATATCCCGAATGCGACGGCCCAGCGGGCCATCCGCCTGTACCGAGTGGATGATGCCCTTCTGATTCACCTTCATTTTGCGCATGCTGATTGTAATCATGAGTCGTTGTTGTCAGAAGACGGTTTGCAGCCATTCCGATCAAAAAATCAACGTCTGATCGGGTACGAATCGACGCATAAAGTAAGCTGCGACTAATCCATTGTCAATGTTGTTAAGCAGGTAGGACGCGATCATTGAAGGAGTTGCCTGAAGGGATGATTCGATGGGTAAAGGATTGCGTGTAAGGGGATAAATAACTATAAACAGCCCATCAATCGGCTGGGAAATGGCCGATTATCATGAAGGAGATTCTATGCAGACGTGGATGAAAGGCGCGATGGGTTTGATGGTGGTCGGTATGTTGGCTGGGTGCATGAAAATGGATCAGACGTTGACCATTAACGGGGACGGGTCGGCCTCTGTTGAATTGAACTATGGAATGCCGGAAGCCACTGTGAATCAGATGGAGATGATGAAGAAGATGTCGGCCTCCATGGCGACGGGAGACGTCGAAAACGCGGCTTCAGCCGAAGACAATGGCGGTTTTGATTTTGATGAAGAGAACATTCGCTCCTCCTTCTCCAAAATGGAGCAGTACGGGGTCACGCTGGATTCGGTCAGCTCAGAAGTGAAAGACGGATGGAAGTATGTGCATGTGAAATACAGCGCCAAAGATCTTGCGGCCCTTTCCAAAACGGAATTCGCCGAAAGTTCGAAAATGAGCCTCACAAAAAATGCCGATGGCGATTATGTCCTGTTGCAGAAAAATTCCGACTATGAGATGGGCGATGATTCGGAGGACACTCCGCCGGAAATGAAGGAAATGATGATCCAGCAGATGCTTCCCATGCTGAAGGGAATGCAGATTGCCATTCGCGTCAAGGTGCCCGGCAAAATCATCGAAAGCAATGCGACCGAAGTGAAGGGCAATGAAGTGGCGTGGCTGTACGATGTGGATAAGGATCCCTCCTTCATCACGAAAGCCTCCAAAATGGAAGATATGAAAATTGTTTTTTCAGGGAAGGGTCTGTCGCTTCCTGAAATCCAGCCTGCTGCAGCCGTTGATCAGGACGAAGAGGGCGAAGATTGAGTGGTATATCGTTCATACCCTGAGCCGGCGGATGCCGGAACTGTTCGGGCCGGATGTGAAAGCATCCGGCCCTTTTTTGTTTAGAAGGGCGGCTCGCAGCAGAGCGTGTGAACGAGTTGGGTCGCGGGATGCACAAAGGTCAGGCGGGACGCGTGGAGCTTGAGTTGACCGGGTTCGGTTCCGTTGCCGTACAGACGATCCCCGACAATCGGTGTGCCGAGGCCCTCCGGGTGGGCGGCGTGAAGGCGCAATTGGTGCGTGCGCCCGGTCGTTGGATGAAAAAGCACGCGGGTGTAATGACCTTCGATGGCTGTTTTTTGCCAAACCGTGATGCCGATTTTTCCTTGAACGGGGTCAACAATCTGACGGGGTCTGTTATCGATGTCCAGGCGTGAACGCAGTTCGATGATACCATGGTCTTCTTGAATAACGCCGTCCAGCAGCGCTGTATAGCTTTTGTCAACGAGGCGGTTTTCAAAAGCCTTTGAAAGGAGGCGGTGGGCGGTGGCTGTAAGTGCGAGAATCATCAGGCCGGAAGTATCCATATCCAGGCGATGCACGGCAGGCTGTTCGATGCAGAAAGGGTAAAGACGCTTCAGTCGGTTCACGACACAATCCTGATGCTCCGGGCCGCGTCCGGGCACGGCCAGAAGGCCCGATGGTTTATTCACGACAACCAGGCAGTCATCCTGATACACCACGTCCAGTAATTCATTCGGGGTGTTCATGAAGAGCTTCCGCAGAGCATGAAGCCGAGTATGGGTGCGCATTTATCCTCACAGCGGGGATAAAGGCGCCCGTGATGACGTGTTTGGGAGGAGTTGGATAATCCCCAGTAAAATTCGATCAACCCGTCCGGCCTGATTCCGAGCCGTGCGGCCTGATTCAGCAGTTTGGGAGCACAACAGTCGCCGGTTCCGGTTGGAATACCTTTTCCGGGTGGGAAGAAATCGGTCAATGGGGCGGATACGCCGCGAAAATTGGTGAGTAGATACAGGTCGTGCATTGCCTTTGTCAGTTCACGGGAGATCGTGCGCCGCTCGCGAACCAGTTGGCGTCGGTTCGGATCGTGCGGAGGCAGATGCTTAATTCGGGAGTCCAGTTCTTTGATTTGGCGATCGC
The DNA here is from genome assembly GCA_964542025.1 of uncultured Verrucomicrobiota bacterium. GTDB lineage: Bacteria > Verrucomicrobiota > Kiritimatiellia > RZYC01 > RZYC01 > JAQVYB01. The sequence goes on along the minus strand of CAZISY010000026.1, from coordinate 2,185 downwards.
CTGGTATGAGAATGGCATTAACGCGGTCCACATCAAAGAGCGGTGGGGTCCAGCCATCAATCAGCCAGCTTCCGTTGTACTGTCCCGAAAAGGCGCGCAGGCAGCAAGGAGCGCCGGTTTGATCCATTCCGGTCAGGATGCCGAACATCTGGCCGCGCGCCGGGCCGTATAAATACTCGGTACTGAACCGGGGGTCGGCCTGTTCTTTCGGCACCGTGTAGTCCAATCGGCGCTGCTCTTCGAGTTCTTTCATTAACGCGCAGGCTTCATCCCATGCAGGTTGCGCATCAAGCCGGTGCTCGCAGGAGCAGTGACTGCACCAACCGGAATAATAGCGGACCCCATGCGGATTATTCATGAAACTGGATGTTGGCGCAAACAAGCTGATGGGCGTGCGGATATTTTATTCGCGTTTCAAGTCTGAAACTTCGATACGCATGGTGGTGTGCTTGAGTGCTTCGCCTGTGGAGGACGGCGGATTTCGCGGAATGGGTGTTGCCCGTTCAATGAGCCGTTCCATGGCGGCGCGGGTAACTTCGCGGCTCACTCCGTCGATTTGTTCCACTTGAACATCAAGCGGTAATCGCAACTGCTGACGCAATGCCATTTTTTGGGAGACGATCATAAATGGTTTGCGGCAATTCGGACAATTGCAGCTGCGCCCGACATATTCATCACGCAGCATGATCTTCTGTCCGCATTTCAGACAGCTTACCTTAAATTCCTTCTTGTTGGGTTCGCGCAGAATGAAAAAAGCCATAGCGGTCGAAGAGGTGATTGGAGGGAGATTGGCATAAACGGCTTTCAATTCCTCCATGGAAAGCGTGTCCACCTGATCCACCAGGACCATGACGGCATTGGCCTCGGTTACACGGCGTTCCCAGTCCGGGTGTTCTTTCGGATTTCCGGCCATAACGGATAATATGACCTTGGAACCGTTGATGCACAAACCGTCGCCGCCTTCGAGTAACGGTCCATAAAACTCCGAGCTGAAACGTTCGGCCAGTGCAATGGACGCGCTGACAACCAATAGTGTGGCTGATGAAGTACATGCGCGATCTTGTCCGTCATATTTCGTTGTCATAATGTTTCCCGCCTTGCTGTGCAGCCGTTTATCATGACGGCCAAAACATATATCCTTCTATTCCAGTGAACATCGAAAGTCAAGTGCGCCCCCGCCCCGGGCTTATGGACGCCCGCGCCGGTTTTGAATTGGTTCTTGCGGGAAAGGACGATGTTCTTTAGACTGTACTGCATCAGGGCTGAGATATGGGTGGGTGTGAAACGGTAAGGCAGGCGGGCAGTGAGGGAGCGGTATGACGAAGTTCACAGCAGAAGGCGCGGACACCGGAGCTGATTCCAATCGGGCATTAAATGAGCATGTGGCGGACTTGGAATCCACGCTGCGCATCATTCAAACGGTGCTGGACAGTCTTCCCATGGGGGTCGCCGTAAATTCCGTCAACCCCGAAGTGAAGTTTGTCTATATGAACGACCGTTTTCCGGAAATATATGGAGTGACACGGGAAAGCCTGTGCGATCCTGGCGCATTCTGGGATGCGGTTTATGAGGATCCGGGTTTTCGGGAAGAAATGCGCCGGCGGATTGAGGGCGATTGCGCCAGCGGTGATCCGTCGCGGATGCGATGGGTGGATGTACCGATCACCCGTAAGGGAAAGCCCATTCGGTATGTCATTGCGCAGAACATTCCGCTGCCGGAACAGCAATTGATGATTTCCACGGTGATGGATGTCACGGAGCGCAAGCGTTTGGAATATGAGCGCGATCTCTCGACATCTGTTCTGGGTGCGCTTCGGTCATCGGCAGATCTTCACTCGGCCATCGCTTCGCTGACGGGGGTGCTGCAGCAATGGACGGGTTGCGAGGCTGTGGGGGTGCGTTTGCGGCAGGGACATGATTATCCGTATTTTGAAACACGCGGGTTTTCACAGGAATTTGTGGGACAGGAAAATTCGCTGTGTGTGCGGGATGAAACGGGACAACGGATGATGGATCAGCATGGAGAGCCGATCCTTGAGTGCATGTGCGGAAATATTCTCTCCGGGCGCTTCGATCCGAGCCTGCCGTTCTTCACTCCATTCGGTTCCTTTTGGACCAACAGCACCACGGAATTACTGGCTGCCACCACCGAAAAAGAGCGCCAGGCCAGAACCAGAAACCGCTG
>CAZISY010000025.1:42969-45774 GCA_964542025.1 uncultured Verrucomicrobiota bacterium | reverse complement strand
CGACCATGCTTCGCACAAACGCCGTGCCGTGCGAAGCATGTCCTGCGTAGCCTTTGGCGAAGCAGGACGGTCCTGACATTTCCCGCGAAAGAGTGCTTCGCATGGCAAGCCAACCTGCAATTCGGCATTACGTTTATCTACTCCGAAGTGTCAATTCCCCGGAGCAAACGTATATCGGCATGACGGATGATATTGAACCGCGTTTGAAAAGCCACAACTCCGGGGCCAGCAAACACACATCAAAGTTCGCTCCCTGGTCCCTGATCACTTACACGGCGTTTGCCTCCCGCGAGAAAGCCGCTGCGTATGAAAAGTATCTGAAGCAGGGTTCGGGTCATGCATTTGCCCGCCGCCATCTCTGGTGATGGCTGCCGCGCCGAAGTGAACACGCAGGCGGGCTTTTCAAGCGTATTGTTTCATGAGCTGCGGCTCGGCACGCCGGAAAACAGATGGAACAGCCTTTCTACATGGCGGCGGAGATCCGCATACCGCAACGTTCCGCCCCCGGACCATCAAAACCGCCATCGCATTCACGGACCGCTCACGATAAGGGCTCCGTTCCTTCAGAAAGCAATTTCAGGTAGCGGTCATAACAAAACAGACGATTTCGTTTATGCCCGGTGAGCTCCTTCAAAATCCCAATGTCTGTCATAGCCCTGAAAGCCTTAGACACTGAACTCTGTACGATGCCGCTTTCCTGACTGGCCCGTTGCACATTAATCACCGGAGATTTTACAAGCAATTCATGCAGGCGATATCCCGATCCCGAAAGCCTTCCAAGATCGTGCAGACGAACCCGATCCTCTCGTACGATGTCCGACAACATTCGGGCGGTAAGTACGGCCTGCCTGGCTGTTTCGTGCATGGCCTCCGCGAAAAATAAAAGCCAGGCTTCCCAATCGCCATCGATTCGCACTTGCTGGAGAAGGTCGTAATAAGCCTGACGGTTTTGCTTGAAGAACAAACTCAAATAAAGAAGCGGCCGATTCAGAATGGCCTCATGGCAAAAAATCAGTGTGATCAGCAAGCGCCCGACGCGCCCATTTCCGTCCAGGAAGGGGTGGACGGTTTCAAACTGTACATGAGCCAGTGCTGCTTTGATAATGGTGGGGGTTCGTTCCGGATCGTTGTTCAGGAATTTCTCGAAACTCGTCAGACATTCCGCCAGCCGATCCGGCGGAGGCGGCACAAATCGAGCATTCCCCGGACGGGTTCCGCCAATCCAGTTCTGGCTGGTTCGAAATTCACCGGGACTCTTCTGCGCCCCGCGACCTGTAGACAACAGTTTTTCATGAATTTCACAAATCAGCCGATTGCAAAGTGGAAATCCTTCCCGTAATCGCTTCAGGCCGTATTCCATTGCGGCAACATAGTTCGAGACCTCCCGCACATCGTCCACCGGAACGCCGGGCGCGGCATCCATTTCAAAAAGCAGCAGATCGGAAAGGGATGATTGGGTCCCCTCAATTTGCGAGGAGAGCAACGCCTCTTTTCGAATATACATATAGAGGAAAAGGCCAACATCCGGCAATAGTGCTGAGATTCCATCCAGTCTCCCAATCTCCAAATGCGCCTGATCGAGGCGCTCGCGCAGCTCCGGTGATATTACAAGTGGAGGAATGGGCGGTAATGGCGACGGAACAAAGGCATGCACTTTTTCGCCAACGGTGGTGGTCACCACATATTCGCCTATTTTTTCACGTTTCATATTTTTATTTCGCACTCACAGATATACAAAACCATATTTTGCGATAAGCGTCTATTGCAAAATAATGGGCGCTGAAGACTCTTTTTGCCCAGTACCCAAATCAACTTTTTGGTCTATCTGCTGCGCATATTTTGCGTTCGACAACAAGTCGCCCCCATATTTTGCGATATCCAGTTATCGCAAAATAAGATTATTTGTATTTCCCTATGCGCGCCAAAACCTCATCCCAGACGGGTCCTCTCGTACTTTCCATCCAGCCGATGCCCTCTTCCACAATCGGCACGATCAATGCCCCGAGCCGCCGGCCCCATTAGCCCATCATCGCACGGTTCAAGCGCGCGCGGGGTCCCATTAACAGCTTGCGAAACACGCACAGGGCTTTATTATGTTCATCGGTTACCGACAAAGGAGCGCGCTGTGATCATTTCAATACTGGTTTATGTCCTTCTGGCTGTTGCGGTCGTGGTTTCCACCGTGGCCGGCATTTGGCTCCTGATCGAGGCGTTCCGGGTCCATGTCCTGTGGGGATTGGCCCTCATTTTTTTCCCTATCCTGGGCATCGTCTTCGTCATTATGCACTGGGATACCGCCCGAAAACCCTTTCTCCTGAATCTGCTCTCCCTGCTCATTTTTCTGGCCGCCTTCCTGCCGGCCCTGTTCAGAAATATACCCGCCGCCGTGTCCGACTCGCCCGCCGCGCCGGCCGCCGAATCCCTTTCCCCTGCCAAAATCATTGCCGACGTTAAACAGGCCGCCACCGACCGCAAAGCCCGCGCTGAAATTGCCGCGCGCGGCTTTCTCGGTAAATCGCTGGCGGACGTGGAGCTGGAGTTCGGCCCGCCCCAGGGCAAACTCACCGCCGACGGCGTCACCGAATACCGCTACACCTCCCGCGGACTGATCCTGATCTCCACCAACGGCCTCACCGTCACCGACGAAATCCGCCAATAGCCCATCAACCCATCCCGCCAAACGGAGATTCTCCCCATGCTCACCCCACCGGATTTCACTCCCTTTTGCGCGGCCGGAATTGAAGGCGCCCTCTTCGGACACCACCTCCCGCCCGGTACGCCGCTCGTCTTTGCCATTCACGGACG